>JANRLZ010000446.1:0-17684 GCA_033762055.1 Saprospiraceae bacterium | reverse complement strand
GTAAATCCGGTCAATACTGTCAAAAAACATAACCGGTGAGACAGCGTCGCTTACCAGCATGCCGGAACAGATGGACACAAAGTGTAAATCAGGGGATATTCCGGCCCGAATATGACCACCTGGTTGATGCCCGGACCAGTCAGCCGAACCCGGGCAATGGCGGCATTTCCCGCCGGATTGACCGGATTGAAAAAGCCGACCAGTTTATATTCAAGCACATTGCCGCCATCGGCAGGCCTTGCATTCCCGATATTATAGCTCACTTCTGTTTGTTTGACAAGGCCGGGCGCCGGGTTCATCCAGGAAAGACACAAATTATCGGCACTGGCAGGACAAACCTTTTTTAACTCAATGCGAAATGCCTCCAGCCCTTCTCTTTCCAATACCTCCACTTGCAGGAATTGAGAGCCGGCACAGCCCATGTCCACGCATTCGCAATGATCGCGCTGGACAGCCGGAACGGTGTAGGTTTCAGCCGAAGGAATGAGTTCCTGTTTTTGACAGGCCGACAAATGGAAACACGCAAGGAGCAATATACCAAGGAAAAAGGCGCTGGAAAATGAATTTTTTATCATAGGTTGAAGCATTGTGAGTGTGAAAATTTTTGATTCAATCGTTGCACAAAAATGCCTGCGGGCCTCCCCGATAAAAAATAACACTTTTGAGGCTTTATTCCAGTCCGGACTGCACGATGCAAGCCGGCCTTTGGTGTACTTTTGACCGAAAGAATTTCAAATTATGCGTCAACTGCTTTTGATTCCGGGCTTTCTGCTCTTTTTTTTCCCCATGATTGCCCAGTCTGACCTGGAAAAACAACTCCAAACCCAACTGATAATGGCCGATGACGGCGCCACCATCACTTTCCCGGAGGGTACGATTTCTCTGTCGAATACCCTCTGGCTCGACGGCAAAAAGAACATTACCCTGCGCGGCGCCGGGCAGGGAAAAACCACCCTTTCCTTCAAAAATCAGAAACAGGGCGCCGAAGGCATCAAAGTGACCAACGCCGGCAATATCCTGCTCGAACAATTTACCATCGAAGACGCCAAAGGCGACCTGATAAAAACCCAGCAAGTGAATGGCATTACCTTCCGCGATGTAACGGCGCAGTGGACCGGCAAACCCAAAGCCTCCAACGGCTCTTACGCACTCTATCCGGTACAGTGCCAAAATGTGCGCATCGAACGCTGCACAGCGATCGGCGCCTCGGATGCGGGTATTTATGTCGGGCAGTCGGATTCGGTTTGGGTATCCGATTGTGTCGCCAAGTGGAATGTGGCCGGCATCGAAATCGAAAATACAACCAATGCCTGGGTGTGGAAAAACAAAGCCTACGACAACACCGGCGGTATCCTCGTTTTCGACCTGCCCGATCTGCCCAAAAAGCTCGGCGGACACGTCAGGGTACACGACAACCTCGTGACGCGCAATAATTACCGCAATTTCGCCCCGCCAGGCAATATCGTCGGCAAAGTGCCGCCTGGTACTGGCGTTATGATCCTCGCCACCAATGATGTGGAGGTGTACAACAATAAAATCTGGGACAACAAAACCGCTTCAACCGCCATCGTCAGCTACTATATCGCCGAAACGCCGATCAACGACAAAGACTATAACCCCTACCCTTCCCGGATTTATGTTCACGACAATATCTACTCCATGGGCAAACGCATGCCTACCTGGAAAAGCAAATTAGGCTTCATCTTCTGGTGGAAATTTCACAAAAAAGTGCCGCACATCCTCTACGATGGCATTCAAAACCCGGAATGGACCGACAACAAGGGTAACCTGAAACCGGGCTATGAAATTTGTATCCGAAACAATGAAAACGGAACATTTGCCAATATCCGGGCCGACAAACTGGGACTTTTCAAGGGTAAAATCAGCAAAAACATCCGACCCTATGACTGCGAGTTGTAAAACAGGCCTGCTACTGTTGGCGAGCGCGCTGCTCAGTTCTTTTTTCGATGCACCGACAGCACCCAAATTGCGCCTGTCGGAATACGGCTTTTTTAAGGGCGATCCGGCTGCGCTGATACCGGCGCAACAGGTATTCCCGTATGAAGTAAACGCCCCGCTTTTTAGTGATTATGCCGAAAAAGCGCGGTATATTTATTTGCCGGAAGGCACAGCGATGGACTATTCCGCCGGATCGGCATTTGCGTTTCCAAACGGGGCGGTGATTATTAAAAACTTCTTTTACTGGAACGACGCCCGCGATCTTTCCAAAGGCCGAAAAATTTTGGAAACGCGTTTGTTGTTGAAAGAAGAAAAAGGCTGGAAAGCCCTGGAATATGTATGGAATGCCGAACAAACCGACGCCATGCTCGAAGTTGCCGGCGCCGAATTTCCGCACGAATGGGTGGATGCCAAAGGCAAAAAGCAAAGCATCGCATACATTGCGCCCAATCTGAATCAATGCAAGGGTTGTCATAGTCACGACGGGCAAATGGTTCCAATCGGCATTACGGCGCGGCAGTTGAACCGGGATGAACAGGGTGAAAATCAATTGATTGCCTGGCAAAAAGCCGGTCGCCTGCGCCTTCCGGAAGACTTTGATCCAACCAAAGCCCCGAGGCTCAGCGACTACCGGAATGCCCTTGCAACGAGCGATAAAAAACACATCGAAGACGCCGCCCGGTCTTATCTCGACGGCAATTGCGCCCATTGTCATCAGCCATTGGGACCGGCCGGCACGAGCGGGATGTACCTGGAATACGACCAGGCGGATCCGGAACGCCTCGGAATCGGGAAACCACCCGTGGCGGCCGGTCGGGGAAGCGGCAACCGTCGTTATGGCATTGTGCCGGGAAAACCACAGGAGAGCATCCTGGTATTCCGCATGGAAAGTGGCGACCCGGGCATCCGAATGCCCGAACTGGGGCGACAAATGGCGCACCGGGAAGGACTGGAACTCATCAAAGCCTGGATCAAGGGGATGTAAGCAGCTGTTTTAAAATCTCGTCAGTTTCCAAGAAGGAGCGGACAAAAAAACAGCCCGGCGAAACTGCTTCGCCGGGCTTCTCTATTACTGCTAAAATGTTGTCGTCAATTGTTGCCGCCCGAATTGTTCTTTTGGGCTTCCGTACTGTTGGGCGGCAGGGTAGTTTTGCTGCCCGGTAGCGGTTGTGCGCCTGTTTTTTCCGGCTGGCCTGGTCTTGTTACGGTATTGCCGGGTTTGGACACTGATTTGGCGGGTTGTTTGCCGGTATTGGCGGGTTTTGCCTCCTGCACGGTTGTGGTCTGTGTTGTTTCAGGCGTTGCTGCAGCCGGCGTCTCCACCGTTTGTTCATTTTGTGGTGGCGTTGAAGCCGGGATTACCGATGAATCGGGTGTAGCCACGATCCAGTATATCCCGGCAGCCAGTGTCAGAGCGGCGCCGGCCAGCAAAACCCAGGCTTTCATGCCCCAGGTTTTAGGCGCCGGCTGGATATTGGACTGAATATTTTGCCATACCCGGTCGGAAGGTTGATCCCAACCCGATGCGGCGGGCGTATCAGGGAGATTTTCAAATGTCTCGCGAAAGAGATTGTCAATGGGGTTGTTTGCCTGTTGCTCAGTCATGGGTAGTATGGTTCAGAGCCGTTCCTTATCCGGCTTGTGATGTAAAAAACTTGTTTCATCGGTGCTGAACAAACGATTTGTCCATCATTTTTTTGAGGTATTCGCGGGCCTTGAAGAGCTGGCTTTTGCTGGTACCGATCGTGATACCCAGCATTTCGGCAATTTCTTCGTGGCTGTATCCGTCTATCGCATAAAAGTTAAAAACAGCCCGGTAGCCCGGCGGCAGTTTCTGGATGTATTGTAACAGGGTTTCGGCATCGAGGTTGGAGGAAAAGGTTTCTTCGGTACGCAATTGATTTTCAAACACATTCAAGTCCGGAACATCGCGCACAAAATCGCGGTGTTTGCGCAAATGACTGAGGGCGGTATTGACCATAATCCGCCTTATCCAGCCCCCCAGCGCGCCGTCTCCCCGGAATTGAACCATGTCGCGGTAAACCCGCAAAAATCCGTCCTGCAACATATCCTCCGCCTCCGTCCTGTCTTTGGCGTAACGCAACAGAATCCTGAACATCGGCACGCTAAACTGTTGGTAAAGCGCTGCCTGATGCGTCGGGCTACCTTGCAGTACGCCACTCACTAATTCCTGATCGCTGAATGATTGCATGGGTTTGAACGTCGCGTTGATGTGAGTATCCTGATTCGGGTTGCCTCGCGGCAAAAATTTTTTCGTCGTGTTTTTTATCGGTAATGTTGATGTTATGAAATGTAAACAGCCTCGCCAACAAACACATCCGTCTGAAACGCGTAAGTGCCTTCGCTCCGTCTTTCCACTACCCGGAATCCGGACAAACGAAGGAACAACGCCATCTCTTCAGCCAGAAAGGCCCGTAAAGTCGCCGAATCGCGGGCAACTTCCGTTTTTTCGCCCGTATCCTTCTTTTCATAATATACCGAATGCCAGTTCCAGGTCCATCCCGTGGCCAGGTTTTTTTCATACCTGCTTTCCCGCTCCCAATGCCGCTGGCCGTCGGTGGCAATATGCCGGATAAGCTGATCTTCTTCCATATTGATAAACAAGCTGGCCGCGTCAATGACATCAAAGATCAGTTTGCCGCCGGGAACAAGCTGTTTGTAAAACGTGGAAAACGCCGCCAGCAAATCATTGTTTTCCAATAAATAACTCAGCGAACGAGCCGGAATGATAATCGCATCCACTTTTTCAGCCAGCGTGAATGCACGCATATCGCCCTGAAAGAAACGCGCTCCGGGCGCTTCGGTGCGGGCAATTTGCAGCATGTCCGCACTGATGTCCATACCCTGGTAATCGCGACCGGCAGCACACATCCTGCGCGCAAGCCGTCCGGAGCCGCAACCTATTTCCAGTACGCTGCGGCAATCGTACTTGTCCAGCATGCCATTATAAAATTCAAACTGCGCATCATAATCTATAAACGAGGGATAGACATGATGGTAAAGCGAAGCAAAATCGGAGTAAAGTCGGGTCATATTTTGACGCTTGATTTTCTTAGAAACTGTCTGAAAACCCCTGGCGAGGGGAGAAGTCGCAGATTTTGCCGTCAGGCAAGACTTGTTTTTTCGGGAATAGCCTTTTCCCGAAAAAACAGCCGCTGCTTGGCGGCAAAAAATGCGGCTTATCACCCGTCAGGGGTTTTCAGACAGTTTCTTACAAATTCCCAGGCAACAATGCCGGCGGCAACGGCCACATTCAGCGAATGTTTGGTGCCGAATTGCGGAATTTCCAGCACGCCGTCGCACAAGGCAAGGGTTTCATTTTCAACCCCTTCTACTTCATTTCCCAATACAAAAGCATAACGCAGACCTTCGATTGGTTCAAAATCCTGCAACCAGGTTTTTCCGGTGGTTTGTTCGATTGCCCATACCTGGTAACCGGCCGCTTTTAATGCCTGTACCGCGCCCGGCGCATCCGGATAAGCGGCCCAGTCAACCGATTCGGTACTGCCCAGCGCCGTTTTCAGTATCTCCCGGTGCGGGGGTTGTGCCGTATAACCGCAAAGCAGCACTTTCTCGAGCGCAAAAGCGTCGGCTGTGCGAAAAATTGAACCTACATTCAGGCCGGAACGCAGGTTTTCCAGCACCAGTACCAGCGGAAATTTCGCCTGCATCCTGAAATCGTGCACACTCGCACGGCCCAAACTTTCCATCGTACTTTTTTCCATGTCGCAAAAATGCGGAATGTCGCAGCGAGTTGCCCATGCAAGCCTGTAAATGTTGGTATTTTTGCCCTTGCATTTTCCCCAAAGCGGTAATGAAGGCGCCTCTTCTTTTGCAAACAACCGCGTATGTTTATTTACTCCCTGCCATCCAGGATGCCTGTATTCCTGACGGCAGCCTTTATCGCCTGTATTTATTCCGCCACCGCCCAGGTTATTTCCATTCAGGAAGCCCGGCAATTGCCGGAAGGCAGCCAGGTCACCGTGCGCGGCATCGTCACCAACGGCCCCGAACTGGGCACGATTCGCTACCTGCAAGATGCAACGGCCGGTATCGCCGCTTTCCCCGGCTCCGGCTCGGTCGGCGGGTTTGCACAAACCGTAGCATCAGGCGACAGCATTGAAGTGAGCGGTACAACGGTGTACTACAACGGACTACTCGAAATCACCCCCATTACCGCGTTTAGCATCATTGCCTCCAACCGTCCGATGCCGGCGCCGGTTCCATTGAGCCTGTCCCAAATTTCAGATCAGCTGGAAAGTCGCCTGGTTGAATTCGACTGCATCAGTTTTCAAAGCAGCAATCCAACGTTCAGTACGAGCGGCGCTTACACCATTGCCGATATGGAAGGCGCCACTTCGCGGGTGTACCTGCGCAGCGGACACCCCCTGATCGGGACGAATATTCCACCGGCATCGGTTCGCTTGCGGGGCATCCTTTCCCGCTTCAACGACTTTCAATTGTTGCCACGCGACGCCGACGATTTTGGCGCAGCGACCTGCTTTTATTTTATTCAGACACCCGAACAAAGCAACCTGAGTACCACCGGTTTTCGCCTGCGCTGGGAAACCAGTGTGCCGGCGACCTCCATTATTCGATATGGAACCGGCCCGATGCCGGACGATACGGTTCAGGTGGCGGGGCAGCAAACCCAGAATGCGTATCAATTCAACCAGTTGCAACCCGGTACGGTGTACTGGATGCAGGTGGAGGCCAGGTACAACAACAATGTACTCGTTTCGCCGGCAGTGCCTTATGTGACCCGTTCACTTTCTTCCGGTGATATTCGCGTTTACTTCAACAAGGGCATTGATCCGGCATTTGCCGACGGATTTCAGGCAGATGGTGAAACCTGGGAGGCAGCGCTGGCCGCTACCCTGGCGCGCATTGATTCGGCAACGCAGACGCTCGACGTAGCGATGTACAACAACAATCGCAGCGATCTCACGGCCGCCCTCGAAGCCGCTCAGGCCCGCGGCGTGCGGGTACGTTACGTAGCAGCCCTTGACGCCAGCAATCCGGCACTGACGCCACCGCCGACATTCCCCGTGCTGTTTGGGAATGATGAAGCGATTATGCACAACAAATTCATCATCGCCGACGCCGGCCTGGCCGACAAAGCCTGGGTCATGAGCGGCTCGATGAACTGGACCAACCAGAACATTACCCACGATTTCAACAACACCCTGTTTATCCAGGATCAATCGCTGGCCAGGGCCTATGAACTTGAATTTGAAGAAATGTGGGGCGGGAGCGACGCCCTGCCTGATGCCGGCGCCGCCCGCTTTGGAGCAAACAAGCGGGACAATACACCGCATCGTTTTGTCATCGGCGATTATGCCGTGGAATCCTATTTTTCTCCCTCGGATCAAACGACGTATCAGATTCAGCGGGCCCTGGAGAGCAGCGAACATGAAGCGCTTTTTGCCACTTTTTCCTTTACCAAAAATGAACTGGGTGATGCATTGATCGAACAGCACGAAGCCGGCGTTCCGGTGCGCGGCATCATGGAAAACATCAGTGACCTGGGGGCAGAATACACCCATTTATTGAACAATGGCGTCAACGTCAGGCACCATTCCCTGAGCGGCGAGTTTCATCACAAGTATGCTGTGGTGGATGCCGGTTTCGGCGATGCCGATCCGCTGGTGGTCACCGGATCGCACAACTGGTCGAACGCAGCGGAAACAATCAACGACGAAAATACCCTGGTGCTGCACCATCCGCGCTTAGCGGCCTTGTACAAAGCGGAGTTTGAAAAGCGTTGGGGCGAGTTCCCGGTTGGCACGGCCTATCCGTCCGCTTCCGGTCTGTCGGTATTCCCCAATCCCGCATCTGCCGATCTCGAAATCAGGGGGTTGCCGGCGACGGAGGCCGACTGGACGGTAAAAAACAGTGGGGGACAGGTATTGCTCAGCGGACGTTTGCAGTTTGCCGATCGGGGGCGTTTATCGCTGGATCGGCTGCCGCCCGGCGTCTATTTTCTCACCCTGGTGCATGCGCATGGCGTCGTCGGTATTCCATTTCAAAAAATTTAGCATCGCACAGGCGGGCGCCACGCAACCTGTTGGTACCGACGCCATTTTGCTCGGCGCCTGGGCCGATGTGAGCGGTGTAAAACGTCTGCTCGATATCGGGGCGGGTACCGGTGTAGTTGCCCTCATGCTGGCACAGCGCCTGGCAGAAAAATCGGTCGGGAGCTGGCAGGGTACGGGAGTGGAATTGCATGCGCCTTCGGCCGAATTGGCCGGCAGGAATTTCGGGGCAAGTCCCTGGGCCGGCCAATTGGCCGTACACGCCGGCGATATTCAGACTTTTGCAGCCCGTCATAACGGCGCCGGGTACGATTTGATCGTCAGCAACCCGCCTTATTTTGCCGATAGTTTACGCTCGCCTGTGTTGTCGCGCAGTCTGGGGCGGCACGATGGGCAACTGCCATTGACCGACTTGTTGCAGTCTGTATCGGCATTGATGGCAAAAGATGGCCGGTTTTGTGCTGTTTTACCGGAAAAAGAAGGCCGAAAATTGTGCGAGCGGGCCGTTTTGCAGGGATTGTACTGGACAAAGGTCATCTCTGTACGCAGTCGTCCTGATAAGCCGGTAGAGCGGCTGTTGTTGCAATTGGAGCGAACCCCTTACCCCCTTGAAACCGCGACGATTGCCATACAGGATGCCGGCGGGGGTTATTCAGCGGCTTTTAGGGCGCTGACAGGGGGATATTATTTAGAGTGAGGTGGAGCTGGGAGGATGGCTTTCATTTTTTAAAATTCATGGAATTCATGAGGCATTCAAATATTAACTGGCTGTTTTTAGTAAGTTTCTTAGTCAATCCAGCGTCGGATAGTCAACATTTCCATAAAACCAGCCTCCACCCAGCCTTGTCATCTTGTCGAGATCCGTCCCCTCTAAGTACGCTTTGGATGAGTGCATGTACAATCGGGTACTCAAAAGGGCAACACTCGTGTTACGCGCACCTGATGCGGACGTGTCTCGTCAAGATGACAAGTTTGAGATGAGTGTCCGAGGCTAAACGACAACATACGCCGCGCTCAACTGATCGTACTGCCAAACCTGGTGTTCTGATTTTTTCAGCCGCTTGCCAAAATACCGAAACAAATAAAGCAGCTGACAATCATGTGGATATGGTTGGTCTTGAAGACCGCAGATGTACGCGTTCTATATGTAAAAGGCACCGGCTTGAAGAAAACTGTTTTTCTTAATAGGATTACGTTGCGTTTGCCGGCAAAGCCGGCGGGAATAGTGTGGCACGCCAGCCGAGCAAGGCGGCTTTTGGAGACGTAGCCGGAGGCTACGGCGAAAAAAGCCAACGCAGTCCAGGACTAAATTTGGCGCTTGCAGCGGATAGAGGAAAATCTAGACATGCTTACACCTTATTATACAGGTAAAAAATCGCTTACAAATATATCCGCTTTTTTCACATTTCCAAATTTCATCGCACAAATCGCCGCGTTCTCGCAGAGAAAGGACTTTTCTCGCCGATATAGATTATTCCTCGCCGATGAAGTTTGTTCCTCGCCAGTGAAGCAAATTTCTCGCATGGAATGAATATTTCTCGCCGATATAGATGCATTCTCGCAGATTAAGAAAGTTTCTCGCAAATTGAGATTCTTCGCTTGCAAGATTTTTTCCGTTCCATGCGTAATTCGAAATTTCTCGTCAAGAATGGCGCGTTTCGTGCACAGAAATTAATAAATCTTGTCAAAGTCGTTTTATTCTCGCAGAGAAATTTCCAACCCTGCGCAAGGTCGTTTCTTATTTGTGCAAGGTTGATTCATTCTCGCAGCTTAAGCATCTCTATCGCGCGAAAACTTTCTTCATTGGCGCAGTTTGAGCGATTTATGCGCAGTTGACAAAATTTTTGTCAAAATCGGAGCGATTTCGAGCCGGTTTTTTCCGTTCCCGGCGATGGCAAATGTTAAAATTTTAACAGTTATCCTTTTTTTATATATTTCTAACTCCTTGAATCTCATCCTCTTTAAAAAAAGCCAAAAGTTAAAAAGTATTAAAGTTGTCCCCCCCTGCCAGCGTTTGGCGGCCCAAAACAGTTCTTATGTCTGTTGATCCGCTGCTGCGGAATACATCAACCGGTGTTGCGCAACCCGTTTTTCCTAACCGGTCAGCACTGCTCTTCCGGCAGTCCGTACCACAAACTTTTTTAGTATGATAAATACGATTGATCGCGGCTCGTTTCGCTACGCCCGACAAGCAGAACTGGCTTCTTTTGCCGAAAACGTGTTGCAACGCACCCTCTCTGTACCTGAATTTGCCTTTATGGCAGAAGCGGTGCAGGAACTGCAGACGCCGCTCGAAAATTATGTCGCCGCCTTGGCCAACTCCCGCAACCGGGGAAAAAGCGAAGTAGCCGCAAAAAATGCGGCACAAAAAACGCTGGTGGCCGCTCTCAACAAGATTACCGACGCCCTCGAACAACATCCCGACATAACGGACGTCGCGATTTATCAGGCCGGCTTTTCTCCTCGAAACGCTTTTCGCATTTCTCAACAGGTTCCAACCCCCGAAATCCTCAAAGTGGGTACCACCGGCAAACGAGGCGAACTCCGGGTGCATTTGTCCACCCCCCCGCGTATGCGCCTGATGCATGTCTGTGAATACTCGCTCGATATGGGTCAGACCTGGCAAAACGGCCATTACCGCTACGAACGCAAGTTTGTCCTCAACGGATTACCACGCGGCTTTGATATGCTGATTCGCTTCCGCGCCTTAGGCACCAAAGGGGCAACCAGCGAATGGACGAATCCGGCGACGGTGACCGTGATTTGAGGGAGGTTGATGGGTTTATAGGGTTTATGGGTTGAGGAGGTTGATGGAGGTGAATGATTATTATCGGCGCGCAGCACACCGCTGCGCGCCGTTTTTTTTTTCGTGTGAGATAGGGAAAAAAAAATTTGAAAGGATACAAGGTCAAATGTTTGTTTCGGCGCCTCGCAGGTCGGCTGCCATATTAATCCCGGGCGGCTCAAACTCTACGCTGTCAGATTTAACGGGTTTACCCTTTCAAAAAACAGCCCTCTTTTTAACACCTAATTTTTTGTCCGTACTCCGACCGAGTACCTATAGCACAAAAAAGTCCCCCGGCGCGTTCAGCACGTACCGGGGGACTTATTTTTACAGGACTATACGATTTGTTCACCCCTTCGGCCCGGCGGCTATAATCTCGGCGCCGGCCTGGTCGGTGTACTTTTCAAAGTTGGCGATGAACTCGCGCGCCAGCGACTTTGCCTTGGCATCGTAGTCGGCTTTGTCCGTCCAGGTGTTGCGCGGATTCAGGATGTCGGCCGGAACGCCGGGACAAGTCGTGGGTATTTCCATCCCGAACACCGGATGCTTTTCAAACGCCACATTGTTCAGGTCGCCCTTGAGCGCAGCCGTAATCATGGCCCGCGTAAAGGAGAGTTTGATGCGACTGCCGGTACCATAAGCGCCGCCTACCCAGCCGGTGTTGATGAGCCAAACCCGGGCCTTGCTCTTGCGCAGTTTTTTGCCCAGCAAATCGGCGTATTTCGCCGGGTGCAGGGGCAGGAACGGCGCGCCGAAACAAGCCGAGAAGGTGGACTTGGGTTCTTTTACACCCACTTCCGTGCCTGCTACCCGCGCCGTGTAACCACTGATGAAGTAGTACATGGCCTGCTCGGGTGAAAGGCGGGAAATAGGCGGCAAAATGCCATACGCATCACAGGTAAGAAAGAAGATGTTCTTCGGATCACCTTCGGCACGACTCGGACTTACCGCATTTTCGATGTGGTAAATCGGGTAGGATACACGGGTGTTTTCTGTAATACTCCGGTCGGCATAGTCCACATTGCGGGTACCGGGGTGAAATTTGATATTCTCCAGAATGGCCCCGTGCCGGATGGCGCGGTAGATATCGGGTTCTTTTTCTTCCGTCAGGTCAATGGTCTTGGCATAGCAGCCGCCTTCGAAGTTGAATACTTCGCCATTGCCCCAGGCGTGTTCGTCGTCGCCGATGAGCGGTCGGTTCGGGTCGGCGCTCAGGGTGGTTTTGCCGGTTCCGGAGAGACCAAAAAAGAGGGCAATATCGCCGTCAAGCCCCACATTGGCCGAGCAGTGCATGGGCAGGGCGTCTTTGGTGCGGGTGGGCAACACGAAATTGATAACTGAAAAGATGCCCTTCTTTATTTCGCCCGTATAGCCTGTTCCGCCGATCAACAGGCGGCGTTTTTTTACATTGACGATGGCAAAATTGTGTTTGCGGGTGCCATCCACTGCCGGATCGGCTTTAAAACCCGGGGCGCACAATACCGTCCAGCGCGGGTCAAAATTTTTGATCCCGTCGAGGTCGGGGCGCAGGAACATGTTGTAGGCAAACTGATTGCTCCAGGGGTATTCGGTAATGACGCGGGCGCGCAGGCGATAGTCAGGGTTGGCGCTGGCGTTGGCCTCCACATCGCGTACGTAGAGGTCTTTCTTTTTGAGGTAATTGCAGACTTTGCGCCAGAGGGCGTCGAATTTGCGTGATTCGAAGGGGATATTGACTTTACCCCACAATACCTTGGAGGCCGTCATGCTGTCTTTCACGATAAAACGGTCTTCGGGCGAGCGGCCGGTGAATTCGCCGGTGTAGATAACCAGCGCCCCGGAGTCGGCCAGTTGGCCCATTCCCTTGTTGATGGAATGTTCGACCAGTTCTTCCGGTGTGAGGTTCCAATAGGCGGTTTTCCAGTTTTTGAGGCCGAGTTCCTGCAAATTGGCGTTGGGGTTTTTGAATCCCTGTTCTTGCATAAATTCAGTTTTAGATAAAAAATGGTTAGGCAAAATTTGAGTTATTGCGGGGCATTTGACGCGGCGAAGTTACGACGGCCATTTGGTGAATTTTTCAACTGTACACGGTTCTTCGGGCGCTATATTTTTTCCGGATAAAAAAACCGGCTGCGCCCAGCAGCAGCAAAGCGCTCCAGAACTGCCATTTTTTATAAAAAGGCGTTGCCAGTTCGAGTGCGCACATATCACCGGCAGCGGTGAGGCCGGCCCAGAAAAAAGGATGGGTGGTTTCAAAATTTTCGTCGTTTTTCAGAAAATCGAGTTTGGCCAGCCGGAGGGCTTCATCCTTGTTTTTTCCTGCCTGCAGGTATTGAAAAAAGGCTTCCACCAAAGGCGGCGCCGTGGCCTCGTGCAGGAGCCACAAACTCATCACCGAGGCCGGCACCCTGGCTGCTGCAAATGCGCGGGCCAGGCTGTAAACGCCTTCCCCGTGTTCGAGTTTGCCGGCGCCGCTGTGGCAGGCGCTCAACACCACCAGATCAGCCCGAAGGCGCATGATTTCAAGTTCGGGGGCGTATAATATATTGTTGTTCACCGCCGAATCGGCCCCCGGGTCGCCAAAAAGCAAACGCGACAACTCGGGTTGTTCGTTGTCGGAAATACCATGCATGGCCAGCAGCAGGGTGCGGTATTGTCCGGCAGTTTGTTTGAACCGCTCTTCGTTTGCTTCCTTGTCGAGCCAGGCCTCGCCACCCAATGCTTTTTGTACGTTTTTCACCATCGGAAAGGTATTGCTGAGCCGGTATGCGCCTGCCGAGGTGTAAACCGGCGCAAAACCGCCGAAAATATGCGGAGGTTTTTCATCCGCATGCCGGTGTTCGGCGCCGATGCCCTGTTGCACGCCCAGCAAAGTGGCGGAATAGGCATAACCGATATTGTAGTCCATCAGCAGCCAGGGCAGGTCACGCCAGTTGCCACCCTGTGCCGGCGCTGTCAGCAACACCTCAAAAGGTACCAGTACCAGCACATCGTCGGGAACCACCACCATGCTGGAAGTATTGGCCCATTGTTTTCGTTCGGGCGCCAGCAAAAGGCTGTCGAGTTGCCGGCCAAACTGAAGAAATGCCGCTCGTCCTTCGTTTTTTTCCTGCCATAAAAAAGCGGCGAACTGTTTGGTCTGCTCCCGGAACGATGGCGCCAGCACTACATTCCGCCAGCGAAAGGTACCGTCGGGACCCACGCTGAACACGTAGGCGGTGTTTTCGGTAAAAAAGTAATTGACCATCGCCTGCCCCGGCCGCAACAGGCGCGACAAATCGCCGGCGCCGAGTACTTGCAAAAACACCGAGTCGGGGTTGTTGTAGTTGGGATAATCCTGCAACAGGCGCTGTCGCTGCAGTTTGAGGTCGAACAACTGCTCTTCCCATTGTTTCAACTGCCGGGTATCGGCTGCGGCGCCTTTTTCACGCTCGGCAGCGAGTTCGTGCTCCAGCCAGGCCATGCGGGTACGCAAGGCATCGTCCTGCGCCAGCAGGGCATCGGGCAAATACTGGCGGGCCTGCACCAAACTTTGCAACAACAACATCCCGCGCGACAACTCGGTCAGCCGAAACGCCCGTTGCGCATATTCCATCCGACCGCCGTCGTCAGAAAACAAAGCCCAGGCAAGATCTACGGCCGACTGGAAGCGTTTGCGGCTTTCATCGAGCGCCATGAGCGATGATGATTCATAGGCGTGGGTGGCCCGCAATTTGGCCTCCACCAACGGGATGCGTTCGTAACAAACCAGGGCGTCTTCCCGAAGCCCCATGGCGAGCAGGGCCCGGGCCTTTCCTTCCAGGGCCTGCAACAGCACATTTTCGGCGCTCAGCCAGGCCGGATCGGGGTGGGATTTTGTGGCAGACGCCAGTTTGGGCAACAGGGTGCAAAGCGCATCGTGATAAAATATCAGCGCCTCGTCGGGTTTGCCCATATCGGCCAGGATGTTGCCGATACCCAGTTTGTAAAAGGCTTTTTGGCGCTTGGTTGCCCGCGGATACGGTTCTGCGATTTGCAAAGCCCTCCGGTAATGTTGCAATGCGCGAGGCAGATCGCCGCGTTTGTGGTAATAAATGCCGTAATTTTCCTGTACGTTGTAAGCGAATTCAGGCAATTTCGGCATCTTTTCGGGATTGGTTTTGGCCAGCATCTGCTCCACCTCCCGGTTTATTTTCAGCGCTTCGTCCAGCGCGTTCATTTGAACCAGACATTCTACCAGTCCCAATCGGGTAAAAATCCGGTCTTCTTCCGGGACGCCCTTACGCAGCATGCCTTCACGGAACATTTTTTGGGCGGCGGGATAATTTTTTCGGGTAACGAAATACCCGCCGTAGTCGCTGTACTTGGCCACTTCGGGCGCGTCGTGAACGAGGCTGTACTGTAACCCTTCCTCGAACACCCGTTCGGCGCTTTTGAAGTCGCGGAAACGCACGTAGGTATTGCCCAGCTGGAAGTACAAAAATTTGGCAATCCCGTTGTGTTTGGCTCCCATGGAGGTATGGAAGATATCGTATGCTTTTTCAAGCGCCGATTTTACGCGTACAAAATCTTCGACGTATTGTTTGGCAATATAAGCCTGATCGAGGTAAAAGTAGCAGTGTTCGAGGTGTTCTTCCGGACTGCGCGGGGCACGCCACATCCCGTTTTTCGCCCGTTGCTCCATGCTTTCGAGGGCTTCGAAGGGCTGGTTGTACAACTCGGCCCAACTCATACCGCGCATGGATTGCAGGTACAGCCAGCGATCAAGGGCATCGGCTTTTTGCAGGAGCGCGAAGGCGCTGTCGAGCGAGGCAAAGGCGGCGGCATAATGCGCGCTGCCCATCGCCTTGAGGCGCGAGAAGTTTTTTACACAACGTTCGGCATGCAAGGAATCGGCGTTATGACCGGTTAAAGCAACTGAAAAACCGAAGAAGAAAAGGAATAAAAAAAAGGCTCTCATAAGTGGGGAATGGGCAGAGAAAAACAATCTGTGATTATATTGGACTTCCTGCGAAAGTGCTTTTCGGCGATAAAAACGTTTGTTTTTCTCTCTCAAAAAGCACTTTCGCAAGAAGTCTATGATTTGATGATTTGAATGATTGATGCTATCTGATTTTCGGGGGGATAACAACCATCCAAATCATCAAAATCGAATGCCTGCAGCGCACAAAACGCCGCTGATTTTCAGGCAAAATGCCGGCGCAATTTCCAGGCGAGCCAGATCAGCAACAACAAGATCAGTATCACGATCACCATGGTAACATACACGGGTACGCAACAATTCCAGCCGGCGGCATTCATATCGCCGCAAGCATAGCCGACCAGCGGCGAAACGGGTTCGTCGAGTTTATAATTGAGCGTACACTCGTTGGGAGCGTGGGTAAACTTGACACATAATTCCAGTCCTTCGCCCCGTGCCAGTTTTTGTACGCCCACCCAGTTGGTCACTACCGTAAAAATCAGGGTATCGCAGGTATTGCCGGCTTCGGCAATCTCTGCCGCCGAGGCCTCAGGCAGCGGAACACCGTCGAGGAACACATCCCAGTTGTAGTTCCAGGTATGCGTCGTCGCGTCGAACGTATTATAATGCACCTTGTCGCCGCCTACGGTAAATTCGGGACGTTCGATGGCGCCGTTGGTATGATCTATCAGGCTGAAAGTGAAGTTTTTTTCGTGCATATAGCCTTCATTGCACACTTCCATGCGGATTTTCACTTCATACCGGTTTTGACCGGTCGGACAAACCTGCAAGACTTTAAGGCCGTTCGGGTCAATGCTGGCCACCATTTCCACCTCCGAGGTAGCGATGCCGCGGATAAATTTCCCTTCGCCTATTTGCAGGGTATTGGGGTCCAGTTCGGGGAAATAGCGCAAAGCCTGCACATAGATCGGGTTGATCTCATCGGGGAATTTGTCGTTGGGTATCCGCGGCAGGGGTTGACTACCGACCGACACAGCCAGGTAATGTCCGAGGGGCAACAAGGTGTCGCCGTTGCTGATCCAGCGCTCTTCCCAGATGGAATTCAGCGCCGGGAAAAAGCGGGTTTCCGGGAACAGGTTGCGCGGAATCGGTCCAACCGCAGCGGCGCGCTGATTTTTCACCCTGTCGGAGTTGGTTGTTCCCAAACGGACGCGAACGCCGATATAATTCAAAAAGCGCCCTGTTAATATCGAACTCAATGCTGGGACATTCAGACAAGCCGGCAGACCATTGCTGATGCGCATTTCTGTAGTTGCCGGTAGCGGCTGGAAATAATTCGGGAAGTTGACAAAACCAAAGTCGTGCAGTTTTTTGGCGGCGTATGTGCCATCCGCTTTTTTCTCTCCATTGTAGAAGAAAAAGACCGAATCCAGCAACTGGTCGGCCGCCGGGGCCGAAAGCGCAAACACGGTGGGATATTCCGGTCGGTTGCGGTCATGGTTGAAGATATCAAGCGTCCGATAACCGCCCAGGCGGTGAAAAAAGGAATCAGCAAGGCCCGGTGCAACCATGGTACCGGCGCCCGTAATATTGAATGTGCGGGCCAGGTTACGCGGTGGCGATGTATTGCTTTTCCGCTCGGACAACACCACTAAGGGCTGATGCGGCATGGCTGAACGGTAGGCATAGTCGAGTTGGTAGGTGGAGAGATCCTGGGCTTCGGTGCCGTAGGGGAAATACCTGAAATTGCCGTCGCCAAGTACCCAGAAAGCTTTGTAACGCGCCCCCGGGTTGCGCTCCAGCGTTCCTGCTGCGTCATTGACCGAGAAGGAGACACGATTGCCCGAAAGCGACAAAACCGTGGTTTCATAACCCGCATCGCCCGGACAAGGCGCAAACAGATCGCCGTTGACTCCCAGGCAAGGCGGCTGTGAAAACACCGGAGAAACAAAAAAGGAAAGGACAAAAAGGGTAATAATTGTTTTCAAAAATTGCATAAAAGATA
>JANRLZ010000445.1:0-4159 GCA_033762055.1 Saprospiraceae bacterium | reverse complement strand
CGGTCCACAACAACAGGGCAGCATCGGAGGAAATTTGCTCCGATTTAAGGGCAAAGGGCGGCGGACAGTCGCTGCATTGATTTTGATAGGAACGCAAGACGTTGAACAGGTTCAACCTGCCTCCGGTGCTGGTTCGACCGTTGAGCGAAAGATTGGGTGTAGGGTTTTCCAATACCAGACTTTTTACCCAATAAGCCGCTTCCTGCGGATTGTTTTTTGTCAGGGCGATCAGATTGGGGCAAGGAGCAGCGTAAAGCAGGCCGATTAAACCCGTTACCTGCGGCGCAGCGAAAGAGGTGCCGGTGTAGGCGCCATACCCGCCATTTGCTCCGGTACTGACCACCTCTTTACCATAGGCGCCGATATCAACATGTTGTTGGCCCCATGCGGCGGTTTCCACCTTTACATCGCTGCGGTCGAGACTGGTCACGCTGATCAGATAATTGCTGGGACAGGCGGTTGGCAGGTCTCCTACTTCATCTATGTTGACGGGGATATTGGCCGTGGCGGCTACGCTGACAATGCCGGCAGCGCCCAACGAATCAAAAGCAGCGCACCAGATGGGGGCATCTTCGGGTTGCCCGAAATTAATGCCCCAGGAACAGTTGACCGCCACAACGAAGGCGCCCTGATTGCCAAGGGTGGCATTGTAGCGCTTCCTTTCTTTCCAAACATAATCAAAAGCCGAAAGGATCGCCGCTTCTGTACCGTTAGCCGACACGAACATGATTTTTGTTTGCCAGTTGACACCGCTTATGCCGATGCCATTGTTGCCTCTTGCGCCCAATATGCCACAAACCGGCGTGCCGTGTTCTGTATTGCCTCCCTGAATATGATCATTCTGGGTAAAAACATTCCAGCCCCAAAAATCATCTACATAGCCATTGGCGTCATCGTCAACCCCGTTTTGTGGTACTTCATCCCAGTTACGGCGGATATTGGCGGCCAGGTCGTTGTGCACGGCCTGCAAACCGCCATCAATCACGGCCAAAACGATGGTGTCGCCGGCAGGGGTGAGTCCGCCACTTGAAATATTCCAGGCCTGCTCGGCATCAAGGTCGGCATCAAATACGCCGCCGTCGGAACCATCATTTAACAGGTGCCATTGTTGTATGAAAAGTGGATCGTCAGGCAAAAGCAAGTCTTCGAGATGACTTCTTTCTTCCAGAATATGGTTGAATTGGACGCTCCGCACCTCCGACCTGCGCCGTAACCAGTTCAGCGCAGTTTGTTCGGGCAAAGTGCTACGCAGCAACCAGACATTGAGCAAATCTGAAACTTTCTCGACTGACGCATGAACATCAAGGCGGCTGGCAAAATCAATAGCGTTGGTCTTTTCATCCAGCGAAATCAGAAATTCACCCTGAAGCCGTGGCGCCTCCTGTGCCGACAGGGTGGAAAAGCCGCTACCCAGCAAAAAAACAAGCGGAAGAAGATAAAAACGATTCATATTAAACATCTCGATAACAAACAGGTGCAAAAATAGTTGGCTGGTAAAGACCGGTGTATCTAAAAACAGATTGCGTATAATTTTGACAAAAACTGCCACCAAGCAGCGACCACCGCAAAAGTGTGGTCTTATGCCGTTGGGCAGTGCCAACAAGATTGTAAAAAAAATATGAAAGTCGCCCTTATCTTGTCGGGCAAGCGTTGAGCAGCCTTTCCCAAATTTTTTTTTGAAAAGAGTGCTCAATTTTGTCTCTTAAAAAACATTCCCCTAAAATCAAACAAAAATAACAAACATACTGCGGATGAAAAAACTTTACCTCCCATTGGATTCTTTGAAATCACCTTTCCTCCCCTGTTTATTTCTTGGTTTGTTCCTGCTGGTTTCCTTTCGGATTTCAGCCCAGGGCGGCGGATGTGTTTGCACCAACTGTCCCCAATTTATGCCCGATGGTTTTGTGGGCGATTTTTTAATCAACGTGCAGGGAGCCGACAACCCGACGCTCGGACAGAACGGACAGGGCGTTTGTGGTGTGAACCTGAATTTCGACCATGAATACATCGGCGACCTGACGGTGACACTGACCTCTCCGGCTGGACAAACCGTTACCCTGATCGGCCCCGAAGGATTTTGGGGCTCGACCGACGGGACTGCCTGGAACATAGGTTTTGTACCCTGCGGAGACCCGGCCAACCCTGATCCCGGATTTGCTGCAGTATTTAACAACAACCAGAACTGGGGAGAAAACAACGCCTATTCAGGCACGTATTACCCATTTGCCGGTTGCCTGGAAAATTTCAATACCGGCCCGGTTGACGGCACCTGGACCCTGACCGTCAACGACGGCCAGGCCATAGATGTAGGCAACTTTTACGATTATGAAATCATCTTTTGCGACGGTTCGGGGATTGATTGTTTTTCCTGCGAAGCCGATGCCGGAGATCTGACCCAACCCAATGTAACAGCCTGTCAGGGCAGCTCCAGTTTGAATCTGGATTTGCCGCCGACCTATGTGGCTCCCAATGTGGCGCCTCCTACCAGCGAATATTCTTACACTTATGTGGTTAGCGGCGCAGGGGGGGTAATCGTGGCATACGAACCGGGGCCCGACCTCAGTGGTTATGACCCGGGCACGTACACCGTTTGTGGTTTTTCATACCTGACGGTGCAAGAAGGCAACATTCCTCCTCCCGACGGCTCTTTGACCCTTGCCCAGTTGATCGCTGACCTGAACAGCGGCACCCCCTCGCTTTGCGGCCATATATCCGGCAACTGCGTCAATGTTACCATCAATGAAAACCCGCCGGATGTAGAAGAATTCGCAGAAGTTTGCGCGCCGGATTGTTATATTTTTTACGGATTAAGTTATTGCCAGACAGGCACTTATGTCCGCAACCTTACTACTCCGCAAGGATGTCCGTACACCGCCACCCTCTATCTCACTGTTTTACCTGTTGTTACAACCAATCTGATAGAGTTTATTTGTGTGGGAGAATGTGCCCAAACCCCCGGTTTTGAAGATCAGTGCGCCCCTGGAAATTATCAGATCATTACCACCAATTCTCTGGGTTGTGACAGTATAGTAAACCTGAACTTGCTGACGATCAATGTAGTAGCCAATATTCTTCCGCCCAACGATCTGACGTGTACCAACCCCTCCATTCAACTGAGCGGAGCCGGATCCACCAGCGGCGCCTCCGTCACTTATTTGTGGACGGCTTCCAACGGCGGCAATATTGTAGGCAACAATACCAACCTTAATGTTACCGTAGATGCACCGGGCGACTATCAGCTGCTGGTTTGCAGAACCGGCGGCAACGGCGTCACCTGCTGCGATTCCACCTCTGTGACGGTTATTGAAGAAATTGATCCGCCTGCCGTGCCCGCTCCACTCACCGGCCCCCTGAATCTGTGTCAGGGCGACATGGCCACTTTTACCGCCACTGATGTGCCAGGGGCTACCGGATATTTCTGGACGGTTCCACCGGGTGTTTTGATTGACGGCGATCCCAACGGCATCAGTATTGATGTTACCTGGAACAGCAGTTCTCCGGGCCAGGTCTGCGTTTCTTCCATCAATACCTGTGGAATCAGCAATCCGGTATGCCTTACGGTCGGCATTACCCCCGCCCCGGCGCCGGGGACGCCCCAAGGCGATAACACGATTTGCGCCGGCGCTCAGGAAGCATACAGTATTACCGCTGTTCCAAATGCCACCGGATATACCTGGAGTGTAACCGGCGGAACCATTGTTTCGGGGCAAGGCACAACCAATATTATTGTTGACTGGGGAAACAGTCCGACCGGGCAAGTTTGTGTCAACGCAATCAGCGCCTGCGGCACCAGCCAAAATGTATGTCTGCCGGTTCAGATAACCAGTCCGCCCGTCTCACCCGTCATATCGGGAAACCAACAAGCCTGTCCGGGTGGAAACGCAGCATACACGGTTGCTACGATTGCCGGCGCCACCGTGTACAACTGGACGGTAACCGGCGGTGTGGTCGTATCGGGGCAGGGTACCGACAGCATTCAGGTCATGTGGAATGCGAACGCAGCTTCAGGCGTGGTATGTGTGAATGCAGCCAACGCCTGCGGCGCCAGTACGGATAATTGTTTGAATGTCAGTCTTTCTATCCCGGTTGCCGGCGCTATAACCCACCAATGCGACGGTACCAATACCAATTATACGGTCTCATTCCCCGTATCCGGCGG
>JANRLZ010000444.1:0-7532 GCA_033762055.1 Saprospiraceae bacterium | reverse complement strand
CACATCCGGCACATTGGTTGGTTCATTGAATGGACCTACGTTTTGTGAAAAAATGACTTCACCACATTCATTAAGGATGTCCATCACAAAGGTTTCACCCATCGGGACGCCTCCCTTGTATTCACCGTTGGCATTGGTAGTGGCGTAGGCTTTACTAGAATCGGAGGTCATGGTCAGACGAACCACGGCGCCGGCGAGCGGGTGTTGCACGTCCACCAAAAAGACAGAACCCTGAATTTGGACGAGGTTGAAAGCCGTGCTGAAACTCCAGAATGTGAAGTGTTGCACCCGGCCAATGTATTTATCGCCCGAGCGTTGGGCCGTACCCTCCTCGATCCAGCGGGCTTGCTGGAGGTCGTAGTGCCAGAGCGATATTTGCGCCGGCGCCCCGGCACGCTGCGATGGGGCGATGGGCAGATGAATTTCTACCTCCACGCCCTGACGGATGCGTATTTCCTGTCCGTTCTGTCCGGCGAGTTCCACCCCAACCATACCGAAGGTACCCAGCGCTCGGTCGTCGCCCGAAGTGCTGATTCCACGAAGGTCGCCGGGCATCTGTTGGGCAAAATCAACCGATGTGGGGTCGAGGCTACGGGCGTAGATGCGTACCGTGCCGTTGTAGGCATTGCCATTGGCATCCATAAAAGCGCCGGCCGGGAATATCAGGGTAACGCCGCCGGGCATTTCAATGGTGCCGCCGGCAGCGCCGTTCAGCGTCCCGATCTGGTCTTTGCGGAGCAGCTGAATGGTAACGGTTTGCAAGTCATTGTTTTCTACATAAAAAGCCCGGCTAAAATCGAAGTAACCGATTTTGCTGACCATGAGTTTGGCGTTGTCGGATGAAAGGCGCATGGCGCCAAGGCGGAAAACGCCGTTGGCATCGGTGGTGGCGAGTTCGCCGCCTACACGCACCTGTGCACCGCTGACGGGTTCGCCGGTTTCGTCAATGACTCGTCCGGCAAAAGCAGCATTGACGGTCGGAGCATTAGACAAAAAGCCGTCTTTGCTGCAAGCCGCGAGCAAGCAGGCGAATAATGCAAAAGGCAGTATGAATTTCAAGTTTTGCATGAAAACAGGATTGAGTGATTTGTGAGGTCGAATGAACGACATATCAGGAAAAAGTGATGGATGAGGGAACAGATAATTGCAAACAAAACCTAAAATTCAGGCTTTCTACGGGCGAAGGATTCGGGGTTTTCCACCAGTGCCGGGAATGGTCAAATTTGCAAACAGACATTGGCGCCTGTCCCGCCCGTTTCGTACTTTTGCCGCTCGTTTTTTTTGAGCAAAACACATCATATGCGCAGCAACACTCGCCGCATCGGACAGTTTGAAGGCGCTCGCAAGGGGCCGCTGGTACTCGTCATCACCGCGCTGCATGGCAACGAGCCGGCCGGTGTAACGGCCCTTCAACTGGTGCTGGAGGCCCTGATGGTTGAAGCGCAGGTAAAGGGAGATGAATTTGAATTTTATGGAAAAATAGTCGGATATATCGGCAATCTGGCCGCTTATCAGGACAACCAACGGTTCATCGAACGCGATCTAAATCGGGTGTGGCGCCCGGATTTTGTCGCTGAATCCCTGCAGATGCCGTACGAAAACCGCCAGGCAGAATACCGGGAAACTGCTGATCTCTACGAAACCATCCACGCCGAATGCGCAAGCGCCGAAAGCGCCGACCTGATTTTCCTCGACCTGCATACTACCTCGGCCGAAGGCGGTATATTCAGCATCCCGACCGACGAACACCGCAGCCTGCTCTTGGCGCGCGCTTTGGGCGCACCGGCCATCATGGGTTTACAGAAAAGCATCGAGGGCACCCTGCTCAAGTTCGCTGCCGAAGGTGGTTTCTCCACACCCACTCCGCGCTGTGTGGCTTTTGAAGCCGGGCAGCATGAAAGTCCGCAGTCGGTGCATCGCGCCGCCGCGGCTATCGTTCGTTGCTTGCGTACCGTGGGCTGTATGGGCGAAGAAACCCTGCAAACCTGGGAGGAGCGCTCGCCGCTGCCTCTTTGGCCACATTCACCGCCGGTATTGCAATTGCGCTACGTGCATGCCATCGGCCCCGACGATCATTTCAAAATGCGCCCCGGCTATGCCAACTTCCAGCCCATCCATGCCGGCGAACACCTCGCCGACGATGTACACGGCCCCATCCTCTCGCCTGCGCAGGGACTGATACTTATGCCCCTGTACCAGCCTAAAGGTTCGGACGGTTTTTTTATTGTGGAATGAAGATTTCAGGAAGTCGACATTTTCTCCCGGCCCGCTGAAAACCGAGTCAGAATATGCGACGCGGTTTATACTTAAAAAATGACGTAATTTTATCCCGTGAAAAAACTGGTAACGATGTCTCTTGCGGAAATAAAGGAAAGGCTTTCCAACTTAAAACCTGAATTACACGAACGGTTCGGCGTAGTAGAACTCGGTGTATTCGGTTCCTATGTCCGCGGAGAACAACGACGCGGCAGTGACATTGATATATTGGTCAGTTTTGACCGGAGCATTACTTTGTTCGGGCTATACGATTTACAGGAATTTTTGGAAAAGAAAATGCATCGTCGAATAGATATTGTTCTG
This sequence comes from Saprospiraceae bacterium, assembly GCA_033762055.1. Taxonomy (GTDB): domain Bacteria; phylum Bacteroidota; class Bacteroidia; order Chitinophagales; family Saprospiraceae; genus M3007. The sequence goes on along the minus strand of JANRLZ010000444.1, from coordinate 4,952 downwards.
AAAAATGGTTTGAAGGAACACATTGGCAAACAAATCCTTGAAGAAGTTGAATTTATTATATGACCCGCTCGCATGTAGATTTTTTAAAAGACATCATTGCTTACAGTGAAAAAGCAATTGCGACGGTGAGTACTCATCCTCCCGAAGCCTTTCACCGTTTTTCAGATGTTGGGATGGTATTAATGCTTTCTCTTGAGATCGTGGGAGAAGCCGTAAAAAATATCTCTGTGGAAATTAAAAAAAAATACCCCTACGTTGGCTGGAAACAAGCGGCAGCAATGCGAGACATCCTTTCACATCAGTACTGGCGCACCGATTTTTCCATAATCATAGATACCGTGAAGGATGATTTACCCCATTTCCTGAACGACATTAGGCAAGTATTGCAAGATTTGGGTGAGGATTGAATGAAGTGCATCTTTTTAAAACACTCCTCAGCGCAACACCACCAACTTCGCCTGCCATCTTTCCTTGCCCAACACCTCTACACGATACCAGCCGCGTGGCAGATGCCGTACATTGAACTGTACTTCGCCCCGGTCGGTCGCCTGTTCCAGTACGACGCGCCCCAGTGGGTCGAGCAGACGGAAAATGCAATGCTCATCGGTTGTCAGGGATGCCAGGATATAGTCGCCGGCAGGATTGGGGCGGAGGTGCAGCAAGGGCATTTCGTCGGCAATATCCCCGGTACTGACGCTCGTGCAATCCGGATCGTAAGCCGCACCCGGCGAGCCCTCCGGGCATCCCTGCAACCAGTTTTCGGGGCCGTTGAGCGTGCCTGTCAAGTCGGCGCTTTCCAGGGTGTAGCCATTACCATCAGGGCCGTCGGGCCAGGGCGCCGCATCGTCGAAACAAAGACTGAGGTGTATCTTCCCATCCGGCGAAAACAAACGCACCATATCACCATTGCCGTTCAACCCAAAACCCAGCGGGCCGATTGCATTCGTTACATCGGGAAAGCGGGCGGTAAATTTGGCCGCGTCCTGATAAAACACCTGGTACCCACCCGGCGTCAACGTCAAGCCGTCCGGCACGATGTAGGCATTACCGCTGCCGTCTTGCAACACCCACCCGCTCAGATCAAGCTCGGCAGCCAAAGGGTTGTACAACTCTATCCAGTCGCCGGCATCGGCATCGGGCGCCGATTTGTAGTTGATTTCCGAGACGGCCGGCACATACGCGCAGGGTGAATAAGCAGCGCCGGGTGAGCCGCCGGTGCAGCCGTCGCGCCAGGCCTCCGGGGCGGTCGGATCTGCAAGCAGGGAGCGTCTTTCGAGTGTGCCACCCCAACCGTCGGCCGTACAGGGCCAGGGTTTTTCGTCGCGCCAGGCCGCCGTTGCCACCTCGTTACCCAGGCGATCGAAGAGATGCAACTCATCGCCATCGTTGTCGAGTTTGAAGCCAAGCGGACCGGCAATTTGGTTCACCGACGGGAATTCGGCGACAAATGCCGTTTCATCTTCCAGCACAACCTGATAACCATTGGGGGATAAAACCGTACCGATGGGAAATTCATAGCGATGAAACCAGTCTTTATCGCGCAGCGAATACCCTGAAATATCCAGTGATGTTCCACTTTTATTCAATATTTCGAGCCAGTCGCCCGCATTCCGGGTCGGGTCGGAATTGTAGTTAATTTCATGAATGTGCAGGTCAATGGCCTGTGCTGCGCCACTAAAATGGGCGGTAAATACCGTGTTCTCCGATACATCGGCGGTAAAACCCTGCGCAGCAGGGTCGGCGATAAACGCATTGGCCGACCAGTTGACAAACGTGTAGCCCGGATTTGGAATAGCAGTGACGGTTACCGGATTGCCGTGAAAATAGATTCCCGTCCAGGGCAGGGAAGCCAGCGTAACGGTTGAAATCCGGACAACGCCGGCGCCCGGAGGCTCGGCTTCGAGCGTGATTTCGACTTCATCTTCAAGGTCAAAATTTTCAACAATATGCTGACGCTGAAAAGCGGGGCGCTGGCTGTAAAAATCGCGCAAAGTTTCCACCGCACCCAGCCAGTGGAAGAAATCGCCGGTATTCCAGCGTTCGTGGTGCCGCTGTATTTCGGGGCCCAGTTCGGTTGCATTGGCATCAATCAGTTGATGCGCACGGGTGGGGAGAAAGTGCGTATTCATCAAATCGGCAAACCGATTGATGAAATATCGGCGGTATTCGGGATTTTCCAGTAATCCGCGCAACATATCGCCGTAGCGTGAATCATCGCTGAGCGTAGTACCAAGCACATCGCACCCGGCACAGGCAGAACCGCCCAAAGGATTGCCGGATGAATAGGAAACATCCCAAAGAATAAACTTCCAGGCATCGTTCCGCTCCGCTTTGAACAGGCGCAGGTTGTTGAAATAATCCTGTAGCCAGTCGGTACTCGCCACAAAAATTTCGGTTTGAAAATAGTCGGTAAAATTATTTACATCCAGCAGCTGCGCAGCCTGCTGAAAATTGCCGGCATCGGCCATATTGTTGTTGGCGATAAAATCGGACATCGCCAGGAAGTCGTCAATCGTACCATACTCGGCGACATAATCGCCCACTCCGAAGTGGGTTTTTACCATATTCACCGAATCGGGATCGGCGCCGTAGTTGTCGCGACAAAAATAGTTGTCGAGTCGTTCGCGGGCCACGTAATGGCCCCAGTATTCGCCGTTGATGAAAGCGATCACATTCTGATAAGCAGCGCGGCCGGCATGGGTCGGCGCGGCGAGTTCGTTTACGATGCGATCGCGCATACGTGCCTGCACCCAGTCGTCGTCTTCATTGCGGATGCGAAAAGAGCGGTATTTTTGAATGGGTTTGTCGGCAAAAATCTGGTATTCAATTTCGCCGGTAGCGCCGTATTCTTCATCGGCGTCGAATTGCAGGCTTTTTTGCGGAAAACTGACCGACCAGTTGCCCACCACATATCCGGCAAACAGGCCGTCGAATTGTTTTTCCTTGTTTTTGTCAAAATACTCCACATTCAGCGCCCCTTTTTCCGAATAGTTGTCATAAACGGCGCTGAAATCTTCCGGTGGAATGGTCACGGCAACCACGGGCAATCCGACCGATTCATTGATAAAATAAGTGGCCGTGGCAATGGCTCCAGGCAGGCGGGAAGCTTCGAAGCATCGGGCGCGCAGCACGGTATTTTGCGCCACCGTTACGGGGCCGGTGTACAAAGGCGAATTGCCGTCGGGCAAACTGCCGTCTGTGGTATAGCGGATATCACCGGGGCCGGAAATCCCGACCATTTGGTCGTTGTTGTAAAAACCGGCCGGCAGGCTGAATACCGGGGTGGCTGAATAGGCATTTTCGCAATCAAATCCGTTTATCTCGCCGGGAGTAGGCTGATCGGTGATACACCATCCACCTTCGTCGTTGATCCGCATGCGCGAATGCCCGGGTAAAAGTCCGCTCATTGCCACAGAATCGCGCAAAACGCCCTCATTATCCCACAACCGCAGCGATTCTGCAGCATCCAGTTTAAAATCCGTGTGTAAAATACCGGTAAATCCACCGCCGCCCGGATTGAACCAGGAGGGTGGCGTTCCGAAATAGACACCGGCATCGGCGATACCAAAATGCAGCCAGGTACGCCCCGACAGGTCGCTGGAATTACCGTCGTAGTTATGAATTTCAACCGCCAGCACATTGTCGCCAGGTTGGAGCAGATTGTTCAGCTGAATCGGATCAAGTGCAAATGAGGAAGGAAACGCCGCATTGTTGTAAAAAGTCGCTTCCCGGTCGGGCTGCGCAGGCGTATTCCAGCTGGGAGGACCGGAAATATTGCTGCTGCGCGCGAATTCCTGACCATTGAGGTAGGCAACAAAACCGTCGTCGTAGTCCATACTCATCACGGCCGCCAACAGCACATCGGGGTTGCTGATGTTGAAAACACGGCGGTAGTACACCGAAAGTGTTCCTGGAGGAACGAGGGTGGCATCGTCGCCATCGCCATAACCAAAGCCACCCGGCCCAAGGGCCCAGGCCGTATCATCGAACCCGGGCGTGTTCCAGTTGGACGGCGGGTTGCTCGTGCCAATGCGATAACGCCAAAGATCGCCCTCATAAACGGCTGTTTCCCAGTGGTCAACGACGTCGTTGGATGTGAGTGCGCCGCGGTTTTTACCGGAAGCAAAAATCAGGATTCTTTCACCGGGGTTCAGGTTGACTTCCGGCAACAACCAGCGTTGGTTTTTATCACCGTCGCCCACGCCCCAGCCTTCCAGATTGGCGATCTGGGTACTTCCATTCCGAATTTCCAGCCAGTCGGGCCGGTCGCCGTCTTCATCCTGCACCTGCCCGGTATTGGCCGGCGCCGCCTCGCTGAGACGCACCTGGGCGCTCAGTGGCAACGATGCGCTGAAAAAAATCAGAAAAAACAAAGCGGCTTGGCAAAGGCTGGAAGTCGGGTGCATGGCGGAAAATATGGATGAAAAGTAATGATTCGTTGCGAATATCAGCCGAATTCAAATAGCAGCTACTAACACAGAAAAAAACCAGAATGTACCTGGCGGCTGTTTGAATTTTCATCGGCAGACGTTAAAGGCGAATTTAAGACGGGGCGGGCCTCTGCTTTTGAAGATATTGCTCCCGTTATTCCTCCAAAAATAAATCTTGTCCGCTTCCAAACTTCTCTCTACAAACTTCCGGCAAGAGTCTTTTAGGCTTTAAAATAAAAACGGATTGAAGCCAGGCCCATGAAACGCAAATGAAATACTATCCGGTGCGCCGGGTCGAAACCGTCAACCTGGGATAAACTTTGAGCAAATTGTTGTTCATCTTTTGCGGTTTTTGTAGCCGCCAAGGCAATCCACAGCAATGCATCGGCTCGTGCTTCTGAAGCCGCCGGTGGTATGTTGGACAACCTGCTACGCGCCTCATCTACGTAGGCACTTTGTCCGGTCACTATGGCCAGTTCCGTCAATACACGAATTGGACTTTGGTTCTGGTATCTTCCTGAC
>JANRLZ010000443.1:0-3164 GCA_033762055.1 Saprospiraceae bacterium | reverse complement strand
TTGAGCGCGAGTTTGTCGAGTTCGTTGGCCACTTTGGCCAGGTCGGCGCCCAGGTAATCGGCAAGCAGTGCCGTGGCGGCCGGTTCGATGCCAATTTTGTGCTCCTTGCAGTAGCCGGAAATCCATTCCGGCACCTGGTTGTCGTACAATTTTTTGCTTTCGAAAACCAGGGCATGCGCTTTCAGGGCTTTGCCCAGTTTTGTATTGAGGTCGTATTTTTTGTGTTTGTAACACACCACAAAGAGCGTGGTCGGCATCTGATTTTCTATATAGCCCAACAAATCACTTACGCCTTTCATCTCCTGGGCTTCGCGCAGGATCACGACCTGGCGCTCGCTCATCATGGGATACCGCCGCAGGTAATCCAGCAGGCTGATAGCGTCCACATCCTTGCCGTACAGGACGGTCTGGTTAAAACTTCTTTCTGCTTCCGGCAGGGCATTGGCCTCGATGGCCTCGGAAATCTGATCGATAAAGAAGGGTTCTTCGCCGTGGAGGAAGTAGACGTTGGCAAACTTTCGGGCCCGGATGTCGCGAAGAATATCGTGAATGGTCATGATCGGCGGCGAAGATAAGGCACGCAATGTTGGCGGTTTTGACCTCTTGCGCGACTCAAATAAAATATTTTACTTAATTTATGTAGTTAACACAACTTTAATCATCACAAAGTAGCGTTATCGACAAATACACTTCCGTTGTACCATGAAACCTCAAAATTTTTTCCGAACCGTCGCTATCTCCGGTATTTTTTTCACCACCCTCCCAGGCTCGACCGGACAAGGCTGCGACACTGTTCCGGCCCCGCCGCCAGCCCCTCCACCGGCAACCCCTCCATCCGTTCCGCCGACCGCCGCCATGCCTGCCGCTCAAACAGACAGCGCCGCCGGGAAACCCGGTACTGCCGCCGCGTCGCCGCCGGGTATCCGTCCGGGCTTTTGGCAAAATTGGGAATTCAACGGCGGGCAACTCACCCTGCCCTTCAAAATCAGAAAAAAAGAGGAAAAAAACACGTTCCGGCTGACGACCGACGTCACCATCGGCGGCTATATCGGCGCCAGTAAAGTCATTTCGGAAAAACACAACTACCGGCTGCTGGTGCCTGTTTCCGCCGGACTGACCTTCATCAATCTCGACAACAGCGCGTCGGCCCTCGATCTGGAAACACCGGTGGCCGACGTCGTGCCCGGTATAACCTGGTGTACCGGACTGATCCTGCAACTGGGCGACTGCAACGTGGGCTTGGTTGTCGGGAAAGACTATGCAAGCGAGGTGGGCGACGACTGGCAGTACAACGGCAAGTTCTGGTGGTCGTTTGCCATCGGGTATGCGTTTATCGGCGGCAAGGAAGATTGATCTTGGCGGAAGGCTTTGCCAGATTACACGTTTATAAGTTTTTTTGCAATGGCCAAGCGGTGAACCGACACGTTCATCAGAATGGATGGCGTAGTATTGTTCAGGGGATTTTTTTGCAGGAATAATGCCTGCTTTCTGTAACAACGAAACCATTTAAAAATACTCAGGAACTATGAAACTTCTCCTTTCGACCTTTTGCGCACTTGTACTGATAGTCTCCGCATCCTTCATTGGCGCAGCGGACAACGGGCAAAACCCCGCCAACTCCGGTGTGGAAATCAGAAGAACTGGCGACGGCCATATTGCCGCCGTCGTCAAAAATCACCGCGACCTTCAGAATACTTACTTCGTATTAAAAACCATGCAGCCGGTGCTGATTTCTGCCCCCATCCGGCTCGACAACGTCAACGTCACTTATTCGGGCGAGTGTGTCGTATTCCAGTCGAGGAGCGACAATACAGTAATTATCCTCAGGTTGCCTTCGGCCAGTTGCCCCATTCAGACTACCGCCAATGCCACGATTTATGAAGGCTTCGGGCTGATCCGGCAAAAGGATACGGGGATTTACACCAGGCTGCTCGATGCGCCGGGCGCGACTTATCCGCCCGTTGCGGAACTCGTGAAATGCGATTGTATTGAAGACAGCGCACCCGATAAGGAACAGTGCAGGGCTGGCGGCCAGGGCGCTTCCGAATGTGCTTATTCAGCATCGGCCAGCTGTTCGGTGAAGTGCGGGAATGGCTATTACGCCTGTTGTTATGGTAATTGAAAGAGACGGCATCATGCCGTGAAGAGAGACGCGTATTCGCTCTCGTCATTTCACATTGTTACATACGTTATGCCGCGATGCGGCACGTATTTGCTCTCATAATTTCCCATTGCTACATACGTTATGCCGCATCGCAGCACAACGTATGTAGCAATGGGAAATCGCGTGGTCGTTTCATGCCGCATCGCGGCACAATGATTAATCGATCCCGAATTTTCGGGACGACTCCTGTTCACGGCAACCTATGACCTGAGGTGTCGGTCAGTTTTTCCTGTCGCGCCGGTTTTCCTTGCGGTCCCGCTTGTTTTCAGCGCGGTCGCGTTTGTTTTCCGCCCTGTCCGCTTTGTTTTCGGCGCGGTCCACTTTGTCTTCGGCGCGGTCGCGGCGATCCTCGGCTTTGTCGCGTTTGTCTTCCATTTTATCGCGTCGCCCGCCGTCGTGGTTGGCATCGCGGACGTCTTCACGGCGATCGCGGCGATCTTCGGCACGGTCGGCCTTGTTCTCGGCGCGGTCGCGGCGGTTTTCAGCACGGTCGGCTTTGTTTTCGGCGCGATCCGCTTTGTTTTCAGCGCGGTCGACTTTGTTTTCGGCCTTGTCGACCGGTTGTGGTTGTTGGGCGCTCAGTTGGGTCGTCAGACCAAGGAAAAAGAGGCAGAAGAGCAGGAACAGATGTTTTTTCATGATAAACAGAACTGGGTTTTGTGAAAAATTTACGTTTGGACGCCGCGCTGCCCTGTCCGTTTAAAGCAGGGCAGCCTTTTAACGCGCGCTTAACGATTGCCGATTTGTCAGCCATTGGCCAAGCGCGGATCGGTATGCAAAATACAGAACCGAACGTCTACCTTTCGCGGCGTTTTTTAAGAAAAATCTACTATCCTTCAATTATGAATTGCATCAACCGCCTTTTTCTTGCCGGAATGGCCTGTGTGTTTGGAGCGTCTCTTTCCGCCCAGATCGCATTCAGCAACCAAACCAGTTTGTTACAAACGCCTGCGCATTACAGCGGCGTAGCGATTGCCGTGCTCGACCTCAACGGCGACGG
>JANRLZ010000442.1:0-5102 GCA_033762055.1 Saprospiraceae bacterium | reverse complement strand
CGCATACGCCACCGGCGGGGACGCATCTCGACCTTTCGCCCAATCCGACCAGCGGCCGGGTATATTTCCGGAATGCCGACACGCCGGCCGGAAGTATTCTGTCGGTGTATTCGATGGAGCATCAGTTGATGGCGCGCATGCTACTCACGCACAACGAGGCCGATCTCGGCGCCTTGCCGCCGGGCGTTTACCGGCTCGAACTGCAATCGGAGACCTTCGGACGCCGGCGCGCGATGCTGGTAAAAATTTGACGATGACATTCAGCGCTTATTTCCCCATAGGTTTCGACCACATCGTGAGCCTGGCCGGCTTCGATCATTTGTTGTTTATTGTGGTCTTGTGCGCCCGTTACCGGCGACAGGACTGGCGGCGCATGCTGTTGTTGCTCACCGGGTTTACAGTGGGGCATTCGCTTACGCTGGCCCTGACGGCCCTGCGCGTCGTGGTATTTCCACCGCAGTGGGTCGAATTGTTGATTCCGGTCACGATTTTGGTCACGAGTCTGACGAATGTAGCGCAGCCTTCACCCGCAGGCATCGGGCGCGCGTTTTTGATGGCGAGCCTTTTCGGGTTGGTGCACGGTTGCGGTTTTGCCGGCTATTTCGGGATGATGCTGGGCGACGAGCAGTCGGTCGTGCTGCCTTTACTGGCGTTCAATCTGGGACTGGAAGCGGGGCAAATCGTGACGGTGAGCGCGTTTTTTTTACTGATCTGGTGTTTGGAAAAAATACGGCGCGTACCGCAGCGCGATTTGAACTTTTTTGTCAGCGGCGCAGGGGCGGGCCTGGCGATTAAACTGATATTGGAACAATGCTTGTGATCTCGTTATTTTTATCTGTTTTTGGGTGTTTAACAAGTGAAAGCCAGGCGATTGCGTCGGCACATCCCTTGAAGATGTGCGTTTGCGATGTCAAACATTTGCCGGATAAGCAGCAACTTGTTTTTCGGTTCAAATTTTTTCAGGACGATCTGGAGGCCACTTTGGAAAAACAAAGTGGGCGGGAACTCGATTTGCGTCGGCCTTCGCCGGAAAACGACCGTTTGCTCGATGCCTTTGTAAAGAAGGATTTTGACCTGAAAATCAACGGCAGGCCCGTGCCGATCCGGCTTGTGAAATCAGCATTTCAGGAGCCGGTATTGCAGGCGGAATGGGTCGCCGAAGGTTTTTCTGCTGCCGAATCCTACTCCATTGAGTTACGGAACCAGATTTTGCTCGATGTTTTTCCGGATCAGTACAACCTCGTTCGGTTTGATTTTTTTGACGACGGCAACCTGGAGACCCTGCGCTTTGAACGAGCGGAGCGTTTTTTAAGCAAACATATCCGCCGGCGCTGAAAAAGAACCAACGAAAAGGAAGGGGCCGTTCAGGGTGCTTCGGCTTTTTTGCTTCGGATGCGGGAGGTAGGGAAATGAGCGCTGCAGGAGGCGTTGGTGGTAGTCAGTGGGTAGTCCATCTTGGCACACGCAATTTCATACATCTAACATTTTGTAACCCCCGCAACTTCATTCGGGGGAAATTCGCCTTCTGCCTACCTATCTATCATCTTTACAAAACATCAACATCCGGGAGCGGTGATGCCCAGGTTTGGAAAGGTCCTCACCCTTTCATCCCCTGCATCACCGTCAGCACGAGCAGTACTTCCGCTTCTTCGGGTTGCACGGGGCGGAGCAGGGTGAGGGCGCGCGGGATGGGGGAGATGGCGCGTTCGGCATTGGCCAGGGTGGCGGCTTCGCCCTGGCCGATCAGGACGGGCCACTGTCGCAGTTCGGCGTCGGGTTCGAGTTGGGCGAGCAGGCGACTTTGTTTGCCGGCGGCCAGGAGGTTGTTGTTGACAAACACGGCGTAGGGCTGTCCGTCGCGCCAGATTTCGGTTTCTTTTCCTTTTTGCCGGAAAACGTACTCCCGCTCGCTGCTGCGCGCCACCAACACGGCGGTTTTGCCGCTTTTTTGTCCGGCAAACACCAGCACAGGTTCCTGGTAAATGGTGCTGTACACGCCTTCATAAATCGGTTGACGCCAACCCGCTTTTTTGGTGATTTTGGGCTTGAGCGACAACTGCGACAGGGCATCGGCATCCTGCGGGGGCGCGTGCAGGGGAGGCGCCGATTTGAGACGCGCCCGCAATTTGGCGAGCATTTCTTTCCAGGCACGCGATTCGGGATTGAAGACGATGCCGCCAATAATACTGGCAATGAAATAAACAAACCCGGTGATAAACACCCCTACCAAAAACACGGCAAACAGCAAACGAAATAAAGCCATACTGGATTTTTTGCCGGCGAAGATAAACGGACTGCCCCCCGGTCTGCGCTTTTTGCGATGTGCGCCCGGAAATGACGGTCGAATACGCCAAATTTTCCGAACAAGATTAAAGGCCGATGGTTTATACCGTCAAGCGCTTTGTGCAAATTCGGTTGGTATCGCTTCGTTTTTTGCACATGACAGGGCTTTTTTCTACTTTTGCTGCCTATGTCCGATGTTATCCAGTTATTACCCGAAAGTGTTGCCAATCAGATTGCTGCGGGAGAGGTAGTGCAGCGTCCGGCTTCGGTGGTGAAGGAATTGCTCGAAAACGCCGTGGATGCCGGCGCCAACAAAATACAATTGATTGTACGTGATGCAGGTAAAACCCTGATCCAGGTAATTGACAACGGCTGCGGCATGTCGGAAACCGACGCGCGCATGAGTTTCGAGCGCCATGCCACGTCCAAAATCCGCGCATCCAAAGACCTTTTTGCGCTACGCACCTTTGGTTTTCGCGGCGAAGCCCTGGCATCCATTGCCGCAGTGGCGCAGGTGGAGATGCGCACCCGCCGCGCCACCGACGAACTGGGCGTGCGCATCGTCATCGAAGATTCGACGGTGAAAGTGCAGGAATCCTGCGCCGCGCCGCAGGGAACGAGTATTTCGGTGAAAAACCTGTTTTACAACGTTCCCGCCCGCCGCAATTTCCTCAAGGCCGACCCGGTCGAAACCCGGCATATTCTCGATGAGTTTCAACGCGTGGCCATGGCCAATCCGGATGTGTTTTTTTCGATGCACCACAATGATTCGGAAATCTTTCACCTCCCGGTCGGCAACCTCCGGCAACGGGTAGTCAAAATTTTCGGCGAAGCCGTGAATAAAAAACTCGTCCCCACCGAACAGGAAACCGACATCCTGCGTATTTCGGGTTTTGTGGGTAAACCCGATTATGTCAAAAAAACGCGGGGCGAACAACTCTTTTTTGTCAACAAACGCTTCATCCGCAGCAATTATCTGCACCACGCGGTTATGAGCGCCTACGAAGACCTGCTGCCTGCCGAGTCTTTTCCGCTGTATGTGTTGTTTCTGGATATTGACCCGGCCAGTGTGGACATCAACGTGCATCCCACCAAGCAGGAAATCAAATTCGACGATGAGCGCCTGGTGTACAATTTTTTGAAAGTGGCCGTCCGCCATGCCTTAGGCAGCCACAACGTGACGCCCACGCTCGATTTTGAACAGGAACCTGCTTTTCAGGCCCGTCTGACTCCGCCCCCCGTGCTGCGTCCCGAACGAGAGCCGGCTTCGGTGGGGAATTACCGCCCTCCCCGCAACGACGATGCCGACAACGAACGCCGGCACGCCAATAACCTCGAACACTGGGAAAAACTCTACAAGGGGCTCGAATTGTTTGGCGCAAAAAACGCCGATCAGGAGTCGGAACCCCTCCCCGACACCCCTGTTTTCGGCGAACGGCCCGGGGTGGAGGTACTGGAAATGGATGATGAAGCGGCCACGTTTTCCAAAGGACAACGCGAACCCTGCCAGATTCACGGGCAGTACATTGTCAGCCACATTAAATCGGGTTTTTTGCTGATTGACCAGCAGGCTGCCAGCGAGCGTATTCTGTACGAACGCTACCTTGAAGCCCTTGAAAATCAGCCCATCGCCACGCAAAAAGCCCTGTTTCCCAAAACTGTCGAATTGTCGGCTGCCGATGCGGCCCTCCTGCGCGATATTCTCGATGAAGTAAACTGTTTGGGCTTTGAAATTGCGGAGTTCGGCGGAAATACTTTTGCCATTCACGGTTCGCCTGCCGAACTTCGCCCGGGCGTTTCGGAAGAAGCCCTGTTGCAAAAGGTATTGGAACAATACAAAGACAATCTCGAATTGCAACTCGGCGCGCGCGACAACCTGGCGCGTTCCATGGCCAGAAACGCCGCCCTGCGACGCGGCCAGGCCCTTACGGCAGCAGAAATGCAGGATTTGATTGACCGGCTTTTCGCCTGTTCGGTGCCGTTCAACAGTCCTTCGGGCCGCAAATGTTTTATTCAATTTGATTTGGAAGAACTCCAGAAACAGTTTGCCTGAACATGTCCAATTTTTTTAACCTCCCTTTCCGCGGTGTAAACGCGCAGTTGATCCTGATCAATGTGGTTGTATTTTTTGGCTCTTTCCTGCTGTTGGGCGAGGGTGTTTTCAACTACGAAACGTACGACTACGACCTCATGGGGCGCATGTACCTGGCTTCCTTTCTGCCGGGTTCGGCGCATTTTGAACCTTTTCAGATCGCGACCCACATGTTTATGCACGGCTCGTTTCCGCACCTGCTGTTCAACATGCTCGGCATTTACTGGTTTGGTTCGATGGTGGAAATGGTGTGGGGGCCGCAGCGTTTTCTTTTTTACTATTTGTCGTGCGGACTGGGCGCCTGGGCCATTCACATGGGCGTACAATGGTGGGAACTTGAACAAATGGGCGTGGATCCTACTACCTGGAACGGCGCCATGCTCGGCGCTTCGGGCGCGGTATTCGGTATCATGGTGGCTTTTGCCATGCACTTCCCCAATCTTGAAATCCGGATGCTTTTTCCGCCCATCGCCATGAAAGCCAAGTATTTCGTGCCGCTCATGGCGGTCGCTGAATTGTTTTTCGGCATTGGCGGTATCTCTACAGGCATTGCTCACTTTGCACACCTCGGCGGAGCGATCACGGGTTTCCTCCTGATCTGGTACTGGAACGGGTTCAGGTTGCGTTAAATCACTTCTCCCACTACAAAAATACTACCGATGACCAGGATCAGGTCGTCGGGACCGGCGGCGCGTCTGGCAGCCTTGAGGGCCTGGCGGACAGAAGC
>JANRLZ010000441.1:0-18811 GCA_033762055.1 Saprospiraceae bacterium | reverse complement strand
CCCTCCATGGCCAAAGATTTCCGGCACTGGTGCCATCAAACCAATCCCAAACCCGGCGGCGCATGGGTATGGGCGGGCGCCAATGGCCGTCGCATTATCAATCTGCTCACCCAGGAACCCGCCTCCGGTCACAAGGGCCATCCCGGCGAGGCGACCTTGCAACATGTTGGACACGCCCTGCGCGAGCTGAAAAAAATTGTACAGGAAGAAGGAATAAAAAGCGTGGCATTGCCGCGGCTGGCTACCGGTGTCGGAGGATTGAAATGGGAAGATGTGCAGCCGCTCATCCAGCAACACCTGGCCGATGCCGGCGCCGATGTTTATGTGTACAGCTCCTTCGTAAAAGGCAAGACCGCCGAAGAGTAACGACTTGTTTTTGAAAAAATCACCCACAACCGGCAGCATTCCGAAACGGCGGAATGCTGCCGGTAGACAGCATCGTATTATGAATATCACCGCCGTATTTTCGGGTTTCCTTTATGCGCACGCGACGCAGTTGCTGCGCTGGGCCATCGGGATCAATTATTTCTGGTTTGGCATGTTGAAGTTTTTCAACGGCCTCAGTCCGGCGGAGCACCTGGCCAAAGATACGATTCGTATCATCACTTTCGGTCTGATTCCTGATGAAGTCAATCTGTTTTTACTGGCAACCTGGGAGGTAGCCATCGGTTTGATTTTCCTGAGCGGCTATTTCACCCGGTTGGGCGCGCTGGCGGCGGTGGTACACATGCTTTTCACCTTTCTGCCGTTGTTCTTTTTTCCGGAAGTTTCCTTTTCCCATGCGCCGTACGGTTTTACGATTGTCGGACAATACATTGTAAAAAACCTGGTGTTTGTTGCGGCTTTAATCATCATTTTGAAAGAGCAAAAATGACCCTCAGCACTGCCCTCACGGAGAAGTACGATATTCCCGCTCCGCGCTACACCAGTTATCCGACTGTTCCGTACTGGACGGAACATGCGCCGGATGCTGCCGGCTGGTTGTCGCAACTATCCGCCCATGCCGCGCAGGATGCGCGATTGAGTTTGTATATCCACCTTCCGTTTTGCGAACGTCTTTGTACCTATTGCGGTTGCAACAAACACATTACGCGCAATCACGCCGTCGAAATTCCCTATCTCGAAACCGTTTTGGCCGAATGGGAAATGTACCGAACACATTTGCCGGAAAAACCCGTGTTGCGCGAATTGCACCTGGGCGGAGGAACGCCCACTTTTTTTGCCCCGCAACATCTGAAGCGCCTCGTGGAAGGCATACTTTCCAGCGTCGAAGTTGCGGAAGATGCCGCCTTCAGCTTTGAAGCCCACCCGAATGGCGCCACGCGCGAGCACCTGAACGTACTTTATGAACTGGGTTTCCGGCGCATCAGTATCGGCGTGCAGGACATGGACGATGAGATACTTCGGCTTATTCATCGCTTTCAAACCCGCGAAGAGGTGATACATCTCACCGAAATGGCCCGCGAAATCGGTTACACTTCCATCAATTACGACCTGATTTATGGTTTGCCGCGACAAACTCAGGCACACATCCGGGAAACCATGGAGCAGGTTCGCCGCTTGCGTCCTGACCGCATTGCCTTTTACAGTTACGCGCATGTGCCCTGGCTGAAAAACGGTCAGCGGGCCTACGACGAATCCGACCTTCCCGCTGCTGCCGAAAAACGCGCCTTGTACGAAACAGGGCGCACCCTGCTGGAGGCAGAAGGATACGAAGATATTGGGATGGATCACTTTGCGCTTCCTGCCGACGGACTGGCAAAGGCGGCAAAAAACGGCCGATTACACCGCAATTTTATGGGTTACACAGAGGTGTACACCCCGCTCAGCATAGGTTTGGGCGCATCGGCCATCAGCGACATCGGGCACGCATTCATGCAAAACGAAAAAACGGTGGCGGATTATGAAGCGGCTGTACGGGCGGGCCGGTTGCCGGTTTTTCGGGGCCATTACCTCAATGAGGAAGATCGTTGCCTGCGACGACACATCCTGAATCTGATGTGTCGGTACCGAACCGACTGGTATTTGCCCGAACATCAAACGCAGGCATTGACCGCTGCCGTCGAACGGTTAAGCGAACCGGAAATGGACGGACTGGTAGTATGCGGGCCTTTTTCGGCAGACGTGACGGAAACCGGGAAAGCGTTCCTGCGCAACCTTTGTATGGCCTTTGATGCGCGTTATTGGGCCCGGGTTCCTGATGGTCGTGTGTTCAGCCAGGCGGTTTGATTCGTTGCCGGACTGATTTGTGTTTGGGCGGGGGCTGACAGGGGTCATCATCCGGGGGGCGGGGCAATTGGAACTTTGTTCCACATTTCAAATCATTTTTTCTGTATGAGTCAGGTACAATTTGACTATCGTGTCACCGCCGTACAAGGCGAAAGCCGTATTTGTAAAATCACGGCTACCGAAGTAGAGACGTCGGTGGAGTGCGCTACTCCGCCCGAATTTCCCAACGGCATTCCCGGTGTCTGGTCGCCCGAAACTTTTTTCCTTGCGGCCATTGCCGGTTGTTTTGTCAATACTTTTCAGGCCTTTTGCGACAAATTCAAATGGCAGCCCGTCGCATTGTCCTGCGAGGCAAGCGGAACCGTGGCATTAGTTGACGGTAAATACGCTTTTACCGGTGTGATGCTCAATCCGATAGTTACCCTGGGCAGTTATGACGAGAAAGAGACCGCTTTAAAAGTGTTGGAAAAGGCGCATCGTTATTGCCTGATATCCAATTCTGTCAAATGTCCGGTGAATGTCTCCGAAAACATCTTGATATTAACCCAATGATTATGCGAAATCTGTTGACAGGCATGCTGGTATGGGCAAGTCTGGGTGTGGTAAAAGCACAATTCGTCTGCTTTTCCGATTCTACGGCCATTTATGAGTTTCCGGGTATTCATCTGCCGCCCATGGTAGGCGAGGCGGTGTTTTATTCGGGGCAGTACAAAGTCATTGTAGGCGGCAAATTTCTTGATTTGGCCGACCCTGCCGCAGAAGCGGTTTACAATTGCGACATGCTGGTGCTCGACCAGAAAGTCCAAAAAACGTATGTACTACCGCTCAGTTATTTTCCGCCCTTTGTGGCCGATCAGTTTGCCGGCGTCAACTACGGCTTTACCACCGACCGCGATACCGCCTACGTGTTGGGCGGATATGGCTACGATCTGGTAACGGGTAACGAAACAACATTCCCGACCCTGACATTCTTTCCGTTGAAAACGTTGATAGACAGTGTGGTGCAGGGGAAAGATTATCTTGCCTTGTTTTCCGTCATTGAAAGCGACCGGCGATTGGCGATAACGGAAGGTACGCTGGTCAAGATTGGTACGAGTTTTCTGGTGTATAACGGTCGTGAAATCTTGCCCATCGAAGAGGAGTTCAGTGACCAGCCTATGGTGAACGAATGGGATTTTCGCGGCCAGTTGCGCAAATTCACCTTAAAAAATACCGATGGCTACCAGGAAGTAGGGGAGTTTCAGGTATGCAGCACTTCCAGGGTTTTTTACCAGTGTATGCCGGTACCCAACCCAAAGAAGAACTAATAGTTAATTTGCGGTGGTTGGTCAGCGCAGCTTTTTGAGCCAATCAAGGTTTATTTTTGAAGTAATAATGGGTTTTTATTGCTGAAAAAATACTTCTAACATGCGAATCGCTTTTTCCTTTCTCCTTGTCATACATGGTCTCATTCACCTGATGGGCTTTGTAAAAGGCTTCCAGCTGGCCGAGATGGCACAACTGCGGCAACCCGTGTCTGCGCTGGCAGGGGTGTTCTGGCTGCTCACATGTCTGCTTTTTTTAGCTTCAGGCGGACTGTTTTTTGCCGGAAAACACTTTGGGTGGATGTTATTACTACCTGCAATTCTGCTGTCGCAAACCCTGATCATTCAGCAGTGGCAGGATGCCAAATTTGGTACGATTGCCAACATCGTGGCGCTGATCGGACTGGTGCTTGCCTTTGGCGCCTGGCGTTTTGATAAAATGGTATCGAGCGAAAAACAGGCTTTTTTGGCCGTACCAACCGAAGACAAGCGTTTGAAAGAAGAAGAATTGGCTCCGCTTCCCCCCGTAGTGCAACGTTGGGTAAGGCAATCAGGCGCAGTCGGGCAGCCCCGCGTGTACACCGTTCATTTGAAACAAAGCGGTCGGCTGCGCACCCAAAAAGAGGGCGATTGGCTTCCTTTTCAGGCCGAGCAATATTTCACCGTAGATCATCCCGGTTTCATCTGGATAGCCAGCATACAGGCGATGCCGATGGTAGAGATCGTCGGGCGGGACAAATATGAAAACGGCCGGGGCAACATGCGCATTGAATTGATGTCGCTGTTTCAGATGGTGAACGCAACCGGACCGGAAATTGACCAGGGTAGCTTGTTGCGCTACCTGGCAGAAACCTGTTGGTTTCCCGACGCCGCTTTGCAGCCGTATATTCAGTGGGATAGCGTAGGTTTGCACGCGGCACAAGCCACTATGACGTATGGCGACATCCGCGCTTCCGGCGTTTTTTACTTTAATGAATCCGATGATTTGTTACGTTTTGAAGCAAAACGGTACTACTCCCGGAAAGAAGGCGCCACTTTGGAAGACTGGCAAATTGTCAATCATGAATGGAAAACGTTAAACGGTTTGCGGATTCCAGTGCGAAGCGAGGTAATCTGGAAGTTGAAAGACGGCGATTACTCCTGGCTGACCTTAGAGATAACCGATATACATTATAATGAACACCTTTCAGGTAACGAAAGCCTCCGGCCAGACTGAAGCATTTGACGAGGAAAAACTCCGCCGTTCCTTGCGCCATTCGGGGGCGCAAGAATCACTCATCAACCAGATATTGCAGGAAATGGAGGGGCAATGGCAGGAAGGCATGTCCACCAAAACCATTTACAAGCGCGCCTTTAAACTCCTCAAACGGCTCCACCGTCCTACCGCCGCCCGCTATACACTGAAACAGGCCATGCTTGATTTTGGCAATTCGGGTTTTCCTTTTGAAGATTTTGTTTCTGAAATCCTAAAATCAAAGGGTTACGAGGTCAAGACCCGCCAACTCCTTCAAGGCGCTTGTGTGCAACATGAAGTGGATGTGGTAGCCGAAGGCCCCAACGAATTGATCTGGGTCGAATGTAAGTACCATCCCATGGCCGGCTCGGTCAGCAACGTAAAAATTCCGCTGTACATTCATTCCCGCTTCCGCGATCTTGAAAAAAAACGTTCCCAAACATCCGACCTTCAATCGGTACACGCCTGGATTGTGACCAATACCCGTTTTTCCGACGATGCTATGCGGTACGGCCGCTGTGCGGGATTGGAACTCATCGGCTGGAACTATCCCTCCGGAAAAAGTCTGCGCGAATTGGTGGAAAGTGCCGGACTTCATCCCTTAACCTGCCTGACCACCCTCACTCGCCGGGAAAAAATCCAGTTGCTCGAAAGCGGCATTGTATTGAGCAAAACCCTGACCCGACACGGCAACTGGACAGAACGTATTCATGTGTCGAAAGACCGGCAGAAAATCATCATGAACGAGGCGCGCGAACTTTGTGGAGAATAAACAGGTAAAGAAATTCTTCAATCTGCCTTCGTTTCGAGCCACTCCCGCAAGGCTTTATACAATTCGAACCAGATGATGCTGACAAATCCTGCCAGAACGCACCAGCCCAGTTCGACGGCGGTTAGCGCGGTCATTTTAAACAGCCCGGCCAGGAAAGGGAGGTACAAAATGGCCAGCAACATGACCACCGAGATAAACAGAATAACAGGCAGCATCCGGTTTTTGTAAAACAACGTGCGATGCAGGGCAAAATCAAAAGAGCGGTTCGACAAGGTTAGAAACAGATTGGCTGAAACCAGGGTGGCAAAAACGACCGAGCGGACACCGTCTTCCATTTTCCCTTGTCCGGCAGCCCAGTGGTACATATACAACACACTTGCCGTGATGGCGGCGCCTTGCAAGAGGCTGACGCCCAATTCTTTCCACGAAAACAGGGAGCTATTGCCCGGGCGAGGCCGCTTGCGCATCAGGTTAGGCTCGGCGGGTTCGTTTTCGAAGGCGATGGCGGCAATCGGATCCATGACCAATTCCAGAAAGATGACGTGCAGGGGCAGCAAAATATGTACGTATTGCCAGCCGAGCAATAGCGGCAACAACACCACCAGAATAATAGGCAAATGAATGGAAATGACATAGCGAATGGCCTTGCGCAGGTGGTCGTAGAGGCGCCGCCCCATGCCGATTGCCGTGGTCATGGCGTGCAGGTTGTCTTCCAGCAATACCAGTGAGGCGGCGCTTTTGGCAATTTCGGTGCCTTTTTTGCCCATGGCAACGCCTATTTGTGCCGCCTTGAGCGCCGGACCGTCGTTGACGCCGTCGCCCGACATGGCAACGGTTTCGCCGGTGGCCTTGAGGGCATTCACTACCCGTAGTTTTGCATCGGGGAACATTCGTGCGAAAATATTGACCTTTTGCACGGCTGCTTGCAGGCTTTCATCATCCATCGCCATGACTTCATTGCCGGTCAGGGCGATTTCTGCTCCGCTGAAGCCGGTGTTACGGGCGATGTTTTTGGCCGTTACCACATGGTCGCCGGTGATCATCATGATCCGTATGCCTGCCTTGTAAAATTGCTGGAAGACTTCGCCGACATTTTCCTTGGGCGGGTCGTAAAATGCCACCAGCCCTTCAAATTCCCAATCAAATGCGTCCTGCTCGGTTGGGAAATTTTCGCCGGAAAAAACGGCGCCGGCCACGCCCAGTACGCGGTATCCGCGGTCGGCAAGGGCTTCTGTTTCGGCGAGTACCCGTTCGCGCTCCACATCGTCGAGTTGGGTCGCGTTGAGAATCCTTTCCACTGCGCCCTTGCAGGCAACCATACGTTCGCGGTCTTTATTTTCCCAGATATGGGTCATCATCGGCGGTTTGCCGCCCAGGGGATATTCTTTGTAGAGGGCAAAACCCTTGCGCGGATCGCCATGCGGCAAGATTTCATTACCGTAGCGCAACAACGCTTTTTCCATCGCGTCAAATGGTTCCGGTTCGCTGGCCCACAGGGCGAATTGCAGGGTTTGCCCCTTGCCGGAAAAGTCCACGATTTCCGCTACCGACATGCGGTTTTCGGTGATGGTGCCGGTTTTATCCAGACAAATAACGGTGGCTGAACCGAGGCTTTCCACGGTTTGGGGTTTTTTGGCCAAAATTCCGTGTTGAATCATCCGGTATGCACCGAGACCCATAAAAGCGCTGAAAGCGACCGGAATCTCTTCCGGCAAAATAGCCATGGCCAGGGTAAGCGAAAACAGCAGGGCTTTCCATACATCCGGCTCCGCCCAATAGTTCAGCACAAAAACGAGGATAAATGCCAGTCCGCCCACAATCCCCATTTGTTGGACAAACCGTTTGATCTGTTTTTGTAAGGGTGTGGGCGCGCTTTCAACCGATTCGATGGATTTACCTAATTTCCCAAATTCGGTGCGCGCGCCGGTTTCACTTACCACAAGAAGGCCATTTCCGGAGGCGACGGTGGTACCCTGATATACTTTCCGGGTCGATTCATTTTCGCCCTTTTCTACCGGCAGGCTCTCGCCGGTCAGTACGGATTCATCTACCGACAGGTCGTGGTATTCAATCAGAAAACCATCTGCCGCTATACGTTCGCCTTCCTCGATACGTACCAAATCGCCGGGAACCAGTTCTTCGCCCGGAAGTTCGATCCACTCGCCGTCGCGTTTCACCCGTACCTGGGCGCGGGTATAACGCCGCAACGCCTCCAGCGCGCGTTCGCTTTTGGTTTCCTGATATAGTTCGATACCGGCAACAAAAAGGATGGATACCACCATCATCATTGCTTCGGTAAAGTCGCCAAGAAAAAAGTAAAGGATGCAGGCCACCGCCAGCAGGATAAACATCGGCTCGGTGGCGATGTGCCAAAGGCTGATCAGAAGCGGATTGCGATGATCGGCTTCCAGTTCATTCTTGCCGAATGTACGCAGCCGTTCTGCCGCTTCTGCTGCGCTTAATCCATACACAGATGATTGGGTCGCCGTTTCGGGTGCAGGAGGCGGGTTTTGTTGCATATCAAAAACGGACTGGTGTGCAATGTTACGTCAAAGCATTGGTTTGGCGAACACCCCGGAACAAAAATTGTCGGTATGCACCCGGATGAAGCATTTGAAAAGGAAGGGACGAGGGTACTTAGTCGGCATGCACCCGGCCGATGGCGCAGCTGATGTACGAACGCACTTTTCGCCCCGTGGTATTTTCCACCCCCACCGGTGGATAGCCGGCTGCAGTCAGTGCCTGTTCGTAAGCGGGATGTCTTTCCGGTTCGTCGGTTTCAATATGAACCGAGGCGTCGTTGAAATCAACATGTACTTCTTTTACTTCCGGAAATGCTTTCAGCGTTTTGATGATACTGGCTGCACAGCCGTTGCATTTGAGATTTTGTATGGAAATGATGTCGGTCATGGCAAGTTTTTTTTGCAAAAGTGTCGCCTTGTACGCGGGAGACACAATGACAGATGTTCCGAACCGGAGTGATGACTGTCATTGTTATCCCATCCAGCCGGGTAGATTTTTGCAGGGGAAATGGATGGTTTTGCAATTTTTTGCAAGACATCTGCCCGCTTCTATCATCAATAATTGCCGTGTACCATGAAACTTAGCGCACTCCTGCGAATTGTTTTGCTGGCAATGCCCTTGTTTTGGCATGCCTGCTCACCGTTTACCAAAGTTTATGCCGAGGTAGAACCCGGCGCCAATCTGTACCAATATTACAGTTATAAATGGCTTCCCAACAACGGGATTTTGCCCGGCGATCCGGCCCAACTCCGGGTAAGCGAGCAAATTGAACGCAATATCCGCGAAGCGGTGGATGCTCAAATGGGGATGCGCGGCTATCGTTTGTGCGATGCGGGGCCTGATTTATTGTTGCATTACCATGTCGTGATTCAAAACCGGGTGTACTATCAGACCGAATGGGAATGCAAAGACGAGCACGAAGCCCGTTCGCGTACCCATTGCCAGCGGGTGAGACCGGTTTATTACCGGGAGGGGACTTTGATGGTTGACTTCATGGACGCCGAGAACGGGCAACAGGTATGGCGGGGCGTTGCAGTAGGCGTCATTGACCAATTACAACCCGATCAGGTAAAAAAGCGGATTGAAGACGCTGTACGTCAGATATTTAAAAAATACCCGATTCTGCCGACACCGACGCCCTCGGGTGAACAAAGACTGGGGGCGAATTATTAGTCTGCCAGCGGCAGCACGGTGGTGTTCTTGATTTCGGTCATCACAAAATGGCTTTGTACCCGCCCGATATTTTCGAGAGCGGCCAGTTTTTCCTTTACAAAACGCTGATAATCATCCATGTCTCCGACGACCACTTTCAGGAGATAATCGTATGCGCCGGCGATGTGGTGGCATTCGATGACCTCCGGCAGGCGGGCAATTTCCTGTTCAAACCGAAGCAAATAATCGCGGTTGTGCTCTTTGAGAGAAACATCCACAAATACCAGCAGCGGCAAATCCACTTTTCGTCGGTCAAGCAGGGCGCTGTAACGGGCAATATACCCCTCTTGCTCCATTCGTTTAATGCGTTCGAAAACGGGGGTGGTCGTCATATTGACGCGGGCGGCTATTTCTTTGGTGGTTAAAAAAGCGTCTTCCTGCAACAGGCGCAGGATGTTCCGGTCGGAGGCATCAAGCATGCCGGATTTTTTTTCCATATCTGGACGGTATTGATTGGTGTTTCAGACTATTATTCAAAAAAAAGAACAACAATGAGATTCATTTTCTTGATGTTGTTTGATTATAGGATGAAATGTATCACTATTTTCATTTTTGTGGAAAATTATTCAATCATGAAAAAGAATTTCCAACCCGAAACCCTGATGATGTCGCACGGCTACCGGCCCGAATGGTCGGAGGGCGCTGTAAAGTGTCCGATCTTCCAGACTTCGACGTTTGTTTTCAACTCTGCGGAAGAAGGGAAGGGTTTTTTCGAACTGGCTTACGGTCTGCGCGAAAAAGCACCTCGGGAAAAGACCGGCTTGATTTACAGTCGCCTGAACAATCCCGACATGCAGATTCTGGAAGAACGCCTGGCGCTTTGGGATAAAGCCGAGGAATGCGCTGTTTTTGAAAGCGGCATGGCTGCTATTGCCACCGTGTTGTTCGAGTTTTTACAACCGGGCGACTTGCTTTTATACAGCAATCCGCTCTACGGCGGTACCGATCACTTTGTACACCATCTTTTGCCGAAATTTGGCATAGAAGTAATGGGGTTTCACCCCAAGGCCACCCAAAGCGACCTGGAAAATATGTTGCAAAAAAGCGGCAAGGCCCACCGCCTTGCCATGATTTACCTCGAAACCCCGGCCAATCCGACCAACGATCTGGTTGATATCGAGATGTGCCGCCGCATAGCCGATCAATTTGGGCAAAGTGGCCGGCGCACACTGGTGGCGGTTGACAATACTTACCTCGGCCCGCTTTGGCAGCACCCGCTGGGGCATGGCGCCGATCTGGTACTGTATTCTGCTACCAAGTACATCGGCGGGCACAGCGATGTAATCGCCGGCGCCTGCCTGGGCAACGCTGCCCTGATGACGCGGGTAAAAACCCTGCGCACCTTTTTGGGCAATATGATTGCACCATATACCGGCTGGCTGCTCCTTCGCAGCCTGGAAACCATGAAATTGCGCATGGAAAAACAGGCGGAAAATGCACAGGAAATCGCACGTCGCCTGCAACGCCATCCTGCCATTCAAAAAGTACACTATCTGGGTTTGCTGACCAGCGCCGACGGCGCCGAATTCGATACTTATCGCAAACAATGCAGTTCGCCGGGCGCAATGGTTTCTTTCGAACTGAAAGGCGGCGAGCCGGAGGCATTTGCTTTTTTGAATCACCTGAAATTAGTGAAACTCGCCGTAAGTCTCGGGAGCACCGAATCACTGGCGCAACACCCGGCCTCCATGACGCATGCCGGTGTTTCGCCGGAAGATAAACGGGTGTACGGCATCAGCGAAAACCTGGTTCGTCTGTCGGTCGGTGTTGAAAATGTGGAAGACCTTTGGTGGGATATCGAACAGGCGCTGGCTGCCGTTCCGACGCCAAAAATCATACGGGAAGAACATGCCGCCCTGGTTTAGAACAGGTCCAGGTTTTCTATAACGACTTGTAATCAGCGCAGTTGCTCAAAAGTGTTTAAAATACTCGAAAGGCTCTTTACAATCCTGACAAGTGTACAACGATTTACAGGCCGTGGCGCCAAACTGGCTGACCAGGCGGGTGTGATCCGAGTCGCATCGCGGGCATGGCACCAAAGGCGGTTCTGCAAAAGGGTCTCCACTATCTGCATTTTTTACGGGCGGAGCGATGCCGTACCGGCGCAATTTTTCTTTGGCTTCCGCCGTGAGCCAGTCCGTTGTCCAGGCAGGTGAATAGACCGTATTGATTTTAACCTGATCCAATCCCTGATCGTGCATGGCGGCCTTGATTTCCGCCACGAACAATTGCATGGCCGGGCATCCGGTATAAGTAGGCGTGATGTCTAATTCCAGTAACTTGCCGTCATAACGCACATTACGCACTACGCCCAGTTCGAGTATGCTGATGACGGGTATTTCCGGATCGGGAATCAGTGCAAGACGCTCCCATACCAAGGCTTCTATATCGGATGCACTTACCATTTTGCATCGGGATAGGTACGCGGGAGGTATTGCATTTCGGCCAGAATGTGGGCAAGGTGATCGCTGTGACCGGCATACGATGCGGTTGGCGGGTCTTCCGGCCGGCGCAAACCGGCGCGACTGAAAACACGAATTACCTGCACCGTCCACTCGAGAGCGATTTCCCGGGTATCGGGTATGAAGCCTTTTTCGATCAATGCCGCTTCCCAGGGTTGCGTGCTCAACAATTCGGGGGTATAACGCCACAATTCATTTACTGCTGTTTGGATACGGCGATGACTTTCTGTCGTCCCCTGTCCGAGGCGTTCTACCCAGGCCGCGCTGTGCCGCTGGTGATAGACCACTTCTTTCAGGAAACGGGCGCCCATGCCGGCCAATGTCGGGTCGCTGCTGTTTTGCAGGCGTTGATACAGCAGGCACTGGTAAACATCCAGAAAAAACTGCCTGGCTACTACATAGGCAAAATCGGTATTGGGTTGTTCGGCCAATACGGCGTTACAGAATTCATCTACCGACCGCAGATAACTCAGGTCGTCTTCCGTTCGGCCGCGTCCTTCTGTTTCAGCGGCCAAACGCAAAAAAGCCTCCGCCTGTCCGATGTGATCGAGCGCCAGGTTGGTCAGGGCGATGTCTTCTTCCAGGGTTGGGCCGCGGCTGCACATTTCTGAAAGCCGGTGGCCGAGGATCAAATGGGTGTCGCCCTGACGGAGACAAAATTGAAACAGGGCATTTTGCAGATTATCCATGTGGTTACAGGTTTTTTACCTCTTCAGGAATATCGTAAAAAGTGGGATGGCGGTAAATTTTATCATCTGCCGGATCGAAAAAAGGGGCGGCGTCTGCCGGGTCAACGGCCACAATTTCGGTTGCGGGTACCACCCACAAACCGGTAGGTTTTTCACGCCGGGTATAAAGATCGCGGGCATTTTCAAGGGCCATTTCTTTGTCGAAAGCGTGCACACTTCCTGCATGTTGAAAGGGTTGGCCTGTTTTTTTCTGGGTAAATACTTCCCAGAGAGCGCCTTGTGAGTGGTTCATAATGCTGATTTTATGGTTTGGACGAGTGTTTTAGGGTATATCTGGAACTATTGCCGCGTCCGGTTAATCTACCGCGAATGTGGCGATCTAATTTTCCCTTCCTCTGCGTTGCTCATCGGTTAAAATGTCCCGCATTTCGCCCTTCTCGCGTCTTGATGAAGGAAAAATTTGACTCCCCACATTCACCGCATATTAACCGGATGCGACAATAGGTTTTGTTTTTGTGCAAAAGCGGCAGCGGCTTCGCGCACCCAGGCGCCTTCGTCGTGTACTTTTTTATGGTGTTCCATTCGTTCGCGGTTGCAGGGGCCGTTTCCATGGATGACGGCATGAAATTCGGCCCAGTCAATTTCCCCGGTTTCATAGTGTCCGGTCGCTTCGTTCCAGCGAAGTTTCGGATCAGGGATACGGAGACCTAGGAATTCAGCCTGAGGCACCGTTTTGTCAATAAAACGCTGGCGCAATTCGTCATTCCCTGCACGCTTGATTTTCCACAACATGCCTTTTGTACTGCGTTCCGACTGGTTATCATGCGGCCCGAACATCATTAAAGCGGGCCACCACCAACGGTTGAGCGCGTCCTGCGCCATGGCACGTTGATCGGGCGTTCCGGTTGCCATCTTCAGCATGATCTCATAGCCCTGCCGCTGGTGAAAACTTTCTTCGTTGCAGATACGAAACATGGCTCGTGCATACGGACCGTAAGAGGTGCGTCGCAACGACAACTGATTGGTCACCGCAGCGCCGTCGACCAGCCAGCCGATGGCGCCAATATCGGCCCAGTTGAGCGTGGGATAATTGAATACACTGGAATACTTGGCCTTCCCGGCATGCAACTGCTCAATCATCTCGTCGCGACTGGCGCCGAGGGTTTCGGCTGCGCTGTAGAGATACAGGCCGTGTCCGCCTTCGTCCTGGATTTTTGCCAGGAGGATTTTTTTGGCCCTGAGCGAAGGCGCCCGGGTAATCCAGTTGCCTTCCGGTTGCATCCCGATCACCTCGGAGTGAGCATGCTGACTGATCTGTCGCAGGTTGTGCGCCCGGTATTCGTCGGGCATCCAGTCTTTGGGCTCTATTTTTTCTTCAGCGTCAATGTATTGCTGAAAATTGTGCAGGTTTTTTTCTGCGTTCATGTTAAAGCAGATAGATGGTTAAAATCCTTCAGACCCAACTTTTCGCCGTTCAAAGCGTTCCGCGGCGGCGTTGTTCTTCCTCAATGGATTCGAAGAGGGCTTTGAAATTGCCTTTTCCGAATGATTTGGCGCCTTTGCGCTGAATTATTTCAAAAAACATGGTGGGTCGGTCTTCTACCGGACGGGTGAAAATTTGCAACAGATAACCTTCGTCGTCGCGGTCTACCATGATCCCGAGGTCTTTCAGCGCCTGGAGGTTTTCGTCAATGATTCCCACACGTTCGGCAACGGTATCATAGTACGCGCCGGGCACGTGCAAAAACTCCACACCACGTTTGCGCATCTCGCTGACGGTGAAGACAATATTATCTGTCGCCACGGCAATATGCTGGCAACCGGGTCCTTCATAAAATTCGATGAATTCTTCGATTTGCGATTTGTTTTTCCCTTCGGCCGGCTCGTTGATGGGGAATTTGATGCGACCGTTGCCATTGGTCATGACTTTCGACATCAGGGCGGAATATTCCGTGGAAATATCCTTGTCGTCGAAGGAAATCAGGTTGGCAAAGCCCATTACGTCGTGGTAGAATTTGGCCCATACGTTCATCTGGTTCCAGCCGACATTGCCCACCATGTGATCAATGTATTTTAACCCCGTTTCACCGGGGTTGTAGTTGGAAAGCCAGGGTTCATAGCCGGGCAAAAACACCCCCGAATAATTTTTGCGCTCCACAAATACGTGTACGGTATCGCCATAGGTATGGATGCCCGCCCTGACGACCTCCCCGTGTTCGTCTTTTTCAACCACGGGTTCGAAGTAGGGGGTGGCGCCGCGCTGGGTGGTTTCGTGGAAGGCTGCGCGGGCGTCGTCTACCCACAAAGCAATCACCTTGACCCCGTCGCCGTGGTGTTTGATGTGGTCGGCAACAGGCGAATGCGAAGTGAGCGGCGTGGTCAGCACCAGGCGTATTTTCCCCTGGGCCAGCACATATGAAGTGCGGTCGCGAACACCTGTTTCCAATCCGGCATAAGCCAGCGATTGAAACCCGAAGGCCGTTTTGTAAAAGTGGGCGGCCTGTTTGGCGTTGCCGACATAAAGTTCGACGTAGTCGGTGCCCAGCAATGGCAGGAAATCTTCGGCTTCGCTAAAGATTTTTTGCAAGCCGTAATTGTAATTCTGGATATTGGTCAAGGTTGTCATTGGATTGATTCGATTTTGCGATTAATTCGATTAGTCCGATTGGTTCGATTTTTCGATTGGTTCGATTTTTCGATTGGTTCGATTTTACGATTGAATTATTTTCTTACCAAATCAATCGAATCAATCGAACCAATCGGACTAATCGAATCAATCTCTTCTATCCATGATTTGTAATAGTCTTCGACTTCCAGTTCCAGGGCAGCCCGGGTAATTTTTACGGGGCGGAAGGGGTCAATCATAACCGCCAGTTCTTCGGTGGCGGTTTTGCCGATGCTGCGTTCGATAGCGCCGGGGTGGGGGCCGTGGGGGATACCACCGGGGTGCAGGGTCAACTGGCCTTTTTGAATGTTGTTGCGCGACATAAAATCGCCGTCCACGTAATACAAAATCTCGTCGGAATCAATGTTGCTGTGGTGGTAGGGGGCCGGAATTGCCTTGGGATGATAGTCGTATAAACGTGGCACAAAAGAGCAAACCACAAACCCGGCGGCTTCAAATTGCTGGTGAATGGGCGGGGGCATGTGAATGCGCCCGGTAATCGGCTCGAAGTCGAAAATAGAGGTAGCCCAGGGGTAATGATTTCCATCCCAGCCCACTACATCAAAAGGATGCGTGGCGTACACATAAGGGAAAATCATCCCCTGTTTTTTGATTTTAACGAGAAAATCGCCTTGTTCATCGTGGGTTTCGAGGTCTTTGGGCAGTTTGAAATCGCGTTCGCAAAACGGGGCGTGCTCAAGCATTTGGCCGTGCTGATTGCGGTATCGCGACGGGATACCGATAGGGCTAAACGACTCGATGTACAGGAGTCGGTTGTTTTTGCTCAAAAAATGAATTTTGTAAATGGTACCGCGCGGAATCACGATGTAATCGCCATAATCGAAGGGGATTTGCCCGTACATCGTTTCTACCCATCCATGCCCCTGGTGCACAAACAACATTTCATCTGCATCGGCATTTTTGAAAAAATAGTCGCGGGTGCTTTCGTGCGGCGCCGCCAGTCCGATATGCAGATCATTGTTGACAAACAAGGTTTTACGGCTCTCCAGATAATCATCGGTATAAGGCAACTCAAACCCCTTGAAACTCAGGGCCGACAGGTTTTTTTCAATGGCAATTTCAGGCTCTACCGAATAGGGTGTCCCTTTTTCCTTTACAATCGTAGGCGGATAAAGATGGTAAACCAGCGAAGAAACCCCGGAAAAGCCCTGGGTGCCAACTAATTCTTCCTGATAAAGTCGCCCGGCATGGTTGCGAAACTGGATATGTCGTTTGCGCGGAATCTTGCCGGCGTGGTGGTAAACAGGCATAGGAACGGATATTTTGCCGCGAAGGTCGGTTTGGACACCCGGCCTGCGCCATGACACCCGTCATAGATTGCACTGATTAACATCAGGTACGTCGTGCTGTGTAAAACCAGGCAAATAATAGGTTGGGAACCCAGCAAAGCCAGGCGACTATTTGATAAGCCGGCACAAATGCAAGTTCAAACAAGGCGGTGAGCAGCGGTAACCACAAACGCAGGGTGACTGCGGCAAAACAGGCGGCATAACTAAAAACCATCCAGTAGGCATGCCGGTCAACATCGCCGTTGCGAATAGACCCATACGCCGCCAGCGAGCTGAACAACCAGACGATGCCCAACAGGAAAAAACCAAGTCCGGCAACCAGTCCGCCAGTGGCATAAAACGACAGATAAATTCCTGCCAAAGCGGAGGGCAACATGGCAAGGAGATAAACTTTCCCCAGCAGCCGATGCAGGGAAAGATGTCTTTTCCGCCAGCGGTCGCTGAATTGCGACCAGCCGGTGAGCAGCGTCAGGCCGCCAAAAAGAATATGAGAAAAAAAAGCGAGGCGGTAGAAAGGTTGTTCCCATAATCCCGTGCTTTTTGTAGAAATCAACCCGAACGAAGGGTCAACAAGCAGGTACACGATCGGGTAAATGCCAATACAGAGCGATAAAGCGGCAAAAAGATACCAGCGAATTTTTCCCATGTTGCACAAATGTAGGGAGCAAGATAGCGCATTTTGTGGCCGGCATTTCCTTGCATGAACGAATTTTATGTTTGTGGTTGACCGACTTCCTGAAATTTATCTCGCCAGATAACTTTCCCCTGTTTCTACACTTTCTGTGAGCATTCCGATGGTTTTTTCCGACAGCGCCTGCAGCATTCCATTCCGACACAGGGCGAAATCGTGGTGCAGGGGGCAGGGGTGTTCAGCATTACAACGCTTGATATTGAGCGCGCATTGATCGAAAACCAGGCTGCCGTCGGTAATTTTCAGAATATCGAGCAAGGGGGTGGCAGCGGTTTGTTCATTGGCGAAAAAACCGCCGCTGGGTCCTTTGATTGAGTCGAGTACGCCGTGTCGTACCAGATCCTGCATAATTTTTCCCAGAAAATGACGGGGAATGTCAAGTGCTTCGGCAATCTCGTGCAATCCGGCTTTATGGCCTTGTTTGCCATGTATAGCCACATAGGTAGCGGCTCGAAGCGCGTATCCAAAGGTTTTTGAAAACATAGCGCAAAAGTAAACAGGGTTTTTGCAAATGCCTCGTTGATCAAAATCAGGCGGCAGGATGACCGCGCTCACTGCGCCCCTCTTGAACAGCCAAATACTTTTGTCGAAAAAAAGAGATAAAACTCTTTAAATATTTTTCACCAATCGTCACGAATCATGTTCAGAAAAACAAATTCCCTCGTTGCAGCCCTTTTGCTGGTGATCGTTGCCTGTACATCCAGGAAAGAAGCAGAGGATGCCGCTAAAAAGTCGCCCACCCCGTCGGAGGCGGCAGCTCCGCAACCTGAAGTTCATGGCACAGCAATGCAATCGGTCGAACTAACCAATCCGCTGAACAAAGACTGGGTGACGACCGGAAAAAGTATCTACGAAACCAAGTGCCTGGCCTGTCACAAACTCAGCAATGAAAAACTGGTAGGCCCCGGTTGGGCCGGCGTCACAAAAAAACGCGAACCGGTCTGGATCATGAACATGATTACCAATGTAGACATGATGCTTGAAAAAGACCCCGAGGCACAAAAAATGCTGGAGGAGTGCCTGGTTCGCATGCCCAACCAAAATGTGTCGCAGGAAGACGCCCGCAAATTGCTCGAATTCATGCGCTCCAACGACGGAGAAAAATAACCACCCCGCTACCACTATTCTAACAACCATTGCTTATTATGAAATACCAACGTCTGATGCTCCTTTTGGCAGCCATTGTTTCGCTGCCGGCAGTTTTGACCATGTCGAACTGCAAACCACAAAACCCCATGAGCGCCGTGGAAGGCGATGCCGCAGTCAAGGCTTATGTGCCGCCCGGTAAATTCGACGAATTTTACAACATCGTTTCCGGCGGATTCAATGGCCAGGTAAGCGTGTATGGCCTGCCCTCGGGGCGCTTGTTCCGCATTATTCCTGTTTTCTCGCTCAACCCGGAAAGCGGCTACGGCTTCAGTGAAGAAACCAAACCCATGCTCAACACTTCCCACGGCTTTGTACCCTGGGACGATACCCACCACATCGGCTTGAGCACCACTAACGGCGAACACGACGGCCGCTGGGCTTTTGTCAACGGCAACAACACACCGCGTATCGCCCGCATTGACCTCAGCACCTTCCGAACCATGGAGATCATCGAAATTCCAAACAGTTCAGGGAACCACTCTTCACCTTTCCTGACCGAAAACTCGGAATACGCCGTTGCGGGCACCCGTTTCTCGTACCCGCTCGACAACCAGGAATCAAACCCCGACGT
>JANRLZ010000440.1:0-5527 GCA_033762055.1 Saprospiraceae bacterium | reverse complement strand
ATAAGGCTTGTCAGCAGCCACAGGTTTTTAACCGCTCCTAAGCCGTAGCGTTCGTAAAAATCGCTAAATTTGCGCAAGTGCGGGGGGAGCATAGATTATTATGTCGTCGAAAAACACAAAAATCCGGCTTTCCCCGCCGTTTTTCAAAAATGTCCAGTAGTGTGCCACTTCACCGGTCTTGCTTTCTTTCAAATAGCAGCGTCATAATCCGGTTAATCTGTGCTGCGAAGCATCTGTGTGCTATTAAATTGCCCGGCTGCCAACAAATGGCACACAGATGACACGGATGCTTCGCAGCGCAGATGGGCGCGGTTTTTTTTACAAGGAGAAACAGGCTGAAACGCATGCAAAAGGCTGGTTTCTGGAGGTATTTGTCCCTCAAAATAAAAATTTAATTTCTCTTCATTTATCATTGATAATCAATATATAGCAACAATTTCAAACTGTCTCATTTGCAAACGATTCGCAAAATTCCCGCCTCCGTATGTATCCCGAACCCTTCCGGTCGTCTATATTGCGTCTTTCAAAAGAGACACAACATTTACAATGAAAAAATCACTCTTTCTGACCTTCGTACTGGCCGCGTTCTCCATCGCTGCCATCTCCGCTCAAAACCAGGGCATTTCCCGTCCCGCTGATACGGACAAAACCAAGGCAACGCCCAAAACCGAGCAACCCGCTCCCTCTGATGTTCGCCCCGCCGACGCACCCGCTCAAACCGGTCGCGAAAACGGCGAAACCCGCAGCCAGCGCAAAGGCGACAATGGCAAACACAAAGGCCATTACAAAAAGGGTAAAGGTGAACTGAAAAAACACGGTAGCGAAAACGAAGGCCAAGGCAATAAAGACAAGGCTAAAGCCAAGAAGAAAAAAGCAAAAGAAAATAAAAAGCAAAAAAATCAGCAGGATCAGCCGCAGGGCGATCCGCAAAAACGCCCGGGTTCCAAACCGGGAGAGGCCACCCCGGCGCCGACTCAACAACAACGCGGCGGCAGCGGTCGTCAATAACCGCCCTCCGCGCCCAAAGTATGATTCCCGACGCCTCCTGTTTTTACGGGGGGCGTTTTTTATTTCAGCCTTTTGGTATCAAGCGCCTGTTGCCGCAACCGTTCCCGCCCCGGTGCCGGCCATCCCATCACACCGGCAAGGGTCGCCCAAAGAATCCAGCCATCCAGCGCGGCACTTCTGTGCCGGATGTAATACACATCGTAACGCCATTTTTCCTTTTCTCCTTCCAGCGTGTTGGTATATCCCAACAGTACCTGCCCCAACCCGCTTATGCCTGGCGGCGCCTGATGCCGCTCGTCATAACCCGGTATTTTTTCCAGGTATTCCGCATACAATTCCATCGGCACCGGACGCGGACCGATCAAACTCATTTCACCACGCAGCACATGCCACAATTGCGGAATTTCATCCAGATGGGTTTTACGCAGCCATTTCCCCACCCGGGTCAAACGGGTGTCATGTGTCCGGGTGAGCTGAAACGCGCCTTCCTGCCGTGCTGTCATGGTCCGGAATTTTATCATTCGAAAGGGCTTGCCATTTTTTCCCGGGCGAATTTGCAGGAACAACACGCCTCCCCTCGAATCGGCAGCGATTGCAAGCGCAGCGACCAAGCCCAGCGGCACAGCGAAAGGCAGGGCCGTCAGGGTCAGGGCAAGTTCGGCGAAACGCCGCCAGTAGGAGTATTGCATGGCTGGTTAAAGACGACGCCCAGGGGGGCAAATTCAAAATTTTGCAGCAGCAGGTTTAATTTACGCTCCACCGTCTCCAAAAAAGCGTAATGCCGAAACCGGGCCATGCGCGACAAGCCTGGCAGCCGCGGCATACCGGGGTCCAACTCCCAGGGATGCAGGTAAAAAAGCAGGGGGCGGCCCTGTTTTTCCAGTCGCCTGATAAGTCGTTCGTACACGCCGAAGGGCAACATGCGAAAGTAAGCGCCGCCGCTGACGGGCCATCTTTTCCCGCCCATTTCAACAACGCTCATGGGGAATTCCAACAAGCCGTTGTCGTGTTTGTAGGGCAGTAGCGGCGCGTCGGGCATGCCATAATCCGGATGCCAACTGAGTGGAAAAACAGAGGAGTCGGCCCGAAACCCTTGTTGTTTCAGCACATCCAGGGCCCAAAGTGTGGCAGGAGTGATGGAAAAGGCCGGCGCCCGAAACAGGTCGGGAATAATCCCGGTACAATCCTGAATGGCACTCCCGGCTTTTATCAAATCTTCGGCAAATGTTCCCGGCGTGTGCTGGGTTGTGAGTAAATGAGCATATCCGTGCGAGGCAATTTCATGTCCGGCTTTTTGTATGTCTCGAACCAGATCGGGCAACTGTTCCGCCAGTTGGCCAAGTACAAAAAAAGTGGCCTTTATCCCCCTTTTTTCCAACATTTCCAGCAGCCGGCAGGTAGGCGCTGCGGCACGCAGGGGGAGGCGATTCCGGTCGGAAGGTTTGACGGCAGCTTGCAGGTTGTGCGAACAAAACCATTCTTCCAGATCAATGGTGAAAGCATGGAGCATGGGATCTCGCGTATTGTTGAATGATTTCCCGAACCGCCTCTTTCCAGTGAAAACGGGGCTGCCACCCGATGGCTGTTTGTATGCGGGAAATATCCGGTTTTCGGGTGCGAATATCGGTTTTTCCACTGCGCTCAGGCGGGTAAGGCATTAACTGAACAGGTGAAGAAGTACCGGTTTCCTGCCGGATAAATTCGGCCAGTTCAAGCATGCTGATCTCCTGCGGATTACCAACATTATATAATCCGGCTTCGTTGGTCGGATGAAAAGCAAGGCGATAAAGCGCCTCCGTCACATCGCGAACATCGCAGAAACTGCGCGTTTGGGCGCCGTCGCCAAAAACAGTGATAGGATCACCGGCAAGGGCCTGTTGTACAAATACAGGAACCACCATACCATATTCGCCGCGCTGACGAGGGCCGATGGTGTTGAACAAGCGCACGACGGTAACCGGCATATCGAAACTTTCCGCATAAGCAAAGGCAAGAAGTTCGCCATAAAGTTTCGATACGGTGTATGCGCTTCTACCACCCAGATGGGAATGAACATGCAACCAGTCGTTTTCGCCCGAACCGGCGGCATCCGAGTCGCCATACACTTCGGAGGTGCCTGCATATATAAAATGACGGCCTCCCTTGTTACGCATGGCCTCAAGGATGCACTCCAGTGAGTGATGGTTGTTCTGCGCGGTTTCCAAAGAAGACTCGCAGACTTTTTTGACGCCTACCGAAGCAGCCAGGTGCAGGATGATATCCGATGGACCAAGCAAGTCGTGCCAATCCACGGTGGCAGCATCCTGCCGGATAAATTGGCAAAAAGGCGATTGTAAGGCAAATTCGATATTTTCGATGCGACCTGTAGATAAATCATCCACGATCACCACCGGGTGTCCGCGCGAAAGCAACAAGTCGGTCAAATGTGAACCGATAAAACCAGCTCCTCCGGTAAGGAATACCTTGCCCGCCGCGCCATGATGGGCGACGGGTGTAAATCGATTAGTGGGCATAATGTGTTTGTTATCTATCTTTTGTAAATAAGCATTGTAAGCCGGCATTGATCATCTGCCAACCCTTGTGCCCGGTCGCTACATTCTTCCAACTTCCATAAACCGCCCGTTTACTATTTTAAATATCTTACCCATGACTGTTACACTTCCGCCTTCCTGCAATTCCGCCAGATTCGTGATATCTTCCTTGATGGTATGCAGCGAACCCTTTGTTTTCCAGGCAATCAGCAGATGCGCCGGATTGGGTTTGGTGCGTACGCCACATAGCACCACATGCACGGGTTTGGTAACCTGATCGAGCAATTCCAGGTCGCGCGGGGTGGCACTGTTGTCGGCGATTAAAACGACTTCTTCGCATTCCGGGCATTTTTTGATGCCTTCCAACACGGCTTCTATGTCGTTTTCGGGCGTATCGCCGCCTTCGCCGCCGACGATAGCATCGAGCATGGTTTCTTCCAGCGCATCTACATTCTTTGGTTTTGCATGGTAAATGCCTCCCGTTTTACCGATTTCTTTTTCATCATTGCTTTTGGTATCGCCGTCGTTGAAAAACACAAAATGCGCGGTGTTTTGCAGGTTGCCTTTCAGGGCATTCCACAACAACAAGTCGGCGATATAGGGCATCATGCTACCGGTTACATCTTCCACCACCAGCATTTTTTTCCAGTTTTTGTTGCGCTCCATGACCTTCATCACCAGCGAGTCGCTTTTCAATCCCTTGCAATCTGCCGGCCGGTAACCACGCAGGGGGCCGCAGTCGCTGCGTCCTTTACCATCTTCGCCCAGGGTAAACTGTAATACCACAGCAAATTCAATGCCCGGTTCGCCTTTTCCCCAGGGCGGCATCTTTTCGACCACGGCTTTGATGTGTTCGTTGTGCCGCAAAGAGGCGCCGCGTGATACCCGAATGGCCCGGGGTTGACCGGTGGCGGTGTCAATCCGGAACTCGATCAGGGCCGCACGCGAGGCGCCTTTGTCGAGTTTCTCTTCTTTTGGAAATTTGATATTGCGCTCCAGCCAAAGTTGCAAGGAGTCGTTTCCGCCGGGGAATCGGGGCGATCCTTCGGGCGGTCGTTTTTTTGCGCAATCAACCAGCATGTCCAGTTCTCCTTTGATTTTGGCTTTTCTGGCTTCGGAAACAGGCGGCTGGTAGGTAATAACGAAGCCATGAAACAGTTGTCGCGCCGAATCGGCCGTAACTGCTGCGGTTTGAACCAGTATTTCCCAATGAATACCCGCATCTTCGAATAAATCGGGCGCCAGGCGGCGCAGCGCTTCGTAACGCGCCCGGTCGAGTTCCTTCTGATTGGGTTGCGAATGGGTGTACTGGGTATAAATATAGGAAACCGATACTTTGCCGTAGGGTTTAATCGCCTCGTAATCAGCAGCATTCAGGATGCGCGGACTGCCATAAGGGAAACGGATAGCCACCTGAAATTCGCCGAAACCGGCAGTATCGAACCAGGCGATTTCTTCCGGCTGCTGCTGCAGAATATCGGCAATTTTTACGGCGTTCTTGCCGCTTTGGGCAAATGTGTGGAGCGCGGCGAATAAAAAAAACAGGAAGAGAACGGAAAGGGGGGCATTGTTTTTCATAATTGGAGGCGGACGCGGCACTAGTTGGAAGAGCGCCGGATTTCGCCTACAATATTTGTAGAAAAACCTGAATCCGCCAAAAAAGAATCGGGGTGCAGCCCCAGTGTGCCGCACCCCGATCTTCTTTTCGCCCCGATTTTATCAGGGGAAGATACCCATCGAAATATAGTCGCCGGCAATTTTTTTGAGCGAGCAGACAAACGCAGCCGTACGCATATCCTTGATTTCCGGATGCTGACGGAAGGTTTCCTTGATTTGGCCGTAGGCTGTAATCATGGTATCTTCCAGACCGGAATTTACCAGATCCACTTCCGTGCCGCCGCGGGTAAGTACGTCGCGATCGCGTTCGCTGAGTGTTTTACCCGTCATCTCTTCTACTTTCAGGATGATACGTTCGAAGGCATCGTGCT
>JANRLZ010000439.1:0-3764 GCA_033762055.1 Saprospiraceae bacterium | reverse complement strand
CAGGTATTAATTGGACAGGATTTACAAGATTGACAGGATTTTTTAGTTGGACAGGATTTACAAGATTAACAGGATTTAGCGGCTTCGCCGCTGCACAGGTTTTAATCCTGTTAATCTTGTAAATCCTGTCCAATAAATCCTGTCCAATAAAACCACCTGTCTAATAAAACCTGTCCTACCTCGTACCCTGCTTTTATGTTTTGTGCGGTTGATAGACGCGGTGCTTGCGTTTCACTTCGACACCCTTCGGGCCAAAATTGATCAATAATCCGATGTCCTGACGGGTAGCCGTAAGATAGTGAAGC
Source organism: Saprospiraceae bacterium (assembly GCA_033762055.1). Taxonomy (GTDB): domain Bacteria; phylum Bacteroidota; class Bacteroidia; order Chitinophagales; family Saprospiraceae; genus M3007. Next base: position 3,459 of record JANRLZ010000439.1, on the reverse strand, counting down.
AGTTGAACCTCATGCTCGGGATGCAGAAGCGCCACCGACTTCAATTCTACAATCACCTGTTCTTCCACAAACAGGTCCATATAAAATTCGCCTACTACCTTTTCATCATAATACACACTCAGCGGTATCTGCTGCCTCACCGACAAGCCATTTTTTATTAATTCCAATAGCAGGGCATTTTCATAAACCTTCTCAAAAAAACCGAACCCCAAAGTGTTGTAAACTTTAAAAGCTGCCGCAATAATTTGTCCGGTTAGCGAATCCTGCATGTTTTTTAATTTGAAAAATAGAGCCCTCCATGCGAAAACAGCAAGTGACCGGTTGAAATTTATTTCAACTTTTTACCTAAGACCACCAATATAACTTACTTATTATCAAGTACTTGAAGTTATTTATCCTGTAAATCCTGTTGATCCTGTCCAAAAAACCAGTCCCCAAAAATCCTGTCAATCTTGTTAATCCTGTCTAATAAAAATTCTGTCCAACAAAAAACCTGTCCTATCATCACCATGTCCTCTATCACCACCACCAACCTGTCCAAAGCCTACGGCGAGGTGCAGGCGCTCAACAACATCAACCTTTCCGTCAGGGATGGGGAGATATTCGGGCTGATCGGTCCCGACGGGGCGGGCAAAACCACCCTCTTCCGCATACTGGCCACCTTGCTGCTCCCCGACAGCGGCAGCGCACAGGTAGCGGGACTCGATCCGGTCGGGGATTACAAAAAGCTGCGCACCAAACTCGGCTACATGCCCGGCCGGTTTTCGCTCTACCAGGACCTTACCGTGCGCGAAAACCTCGAATTTTTCGCCAGCGTATTCGGTTCGAGCATCGTAGAAAACTACGAACTCATCCGCGAGATATACGTCCAGATCGAGCCCTTCCGCGACCGGCGGGCAGGCGCCCTGTCCGGCGGGATGAAACAAAAACTGGCGCTTTGCTGCGCTTTGATTCACAAACCCGAGGTGCTGCTCCTCGACGAGCCCGGTACCGGTGTCGACCCCGTGTCGCGGCAGGAATTCTGGGATATGCTCCGCCGCCTTCGCCAATGGGGAATCACCATCCTGGTCAGTACGCCTTATATGGATGAAGCGGAGCTGTGCGACCGCATTGCGCTCATTCAGCAGGGCGAGATTCTGACCATCGACACCCCGGAAAATGTACGCGCGGCGTACCCCAGGCCACTGTTTGCCGTGCGAGCCGACGATATGTACCGCCTCATCCGCGATCTGCGCGAATTGCCCGGCGCGGCAGGCTGCTATGCTTTTGGAGAACATGCCCACCTGTCGCTGAACGATACCGCCATCGGTCTCGACGACATACGGCGTTATCTGGTTGAGCGCCGCCACGAGGCCGTGGAAGTAAGCCCTACTCCTGCGACGATAGAAGACTGTTTCATCGAGTTTTTGAACCATTAATAATCACCCACTATGCAGGCTGTCATTCAAACGGACCGGCTCACCAAAACTTTCGGCAACTTTACCGCCGTCGACGCCATCAGCTTCGAAGTGGCGCCGGGTGAAATATTCGGTTTTCTCGGCGCCAACGGGGCCGGTAAAACCACTGCCCTCAAAATGCTCACGGGTTTGCTCAAACCCTCGCGCGGAAAAGCTTTTGTGGCCGGCTACGACGTGGAGCGGTACCCCGAGGAGGTCAAACGCCGAATCGGGTATATGAGCCAGCGATTCAGTTTGTATGAAGACCTGACGGTGCGCGAAAACATCCGTTTTTACGGCGGAATTTATGGTTTGAGCACCCCCGACATTCGCCGAAAAACCGGCCTTTTGCTCGACAAACTCCAGCTCGGCGCCCAGGCCGACGCGCTCGTTGGCAGCTTGCCGCTCGGCTGGAAACAAAAACTCGCCTTCTCCGTCGCCCTTTTGCACGAACCCCGTATCGTATTCCTCGACGAACCCACCAGCGGCGTAGATCCGCTCACCCGGCGCCAGTTCTGGGACCTGATCTACGAAGCGGCGCACCAGGGCGTCACGCTGATGGTCACAACGCATTATATGGACGAGTCCGAATACTGCGACCGGGTCAGTATCATGGTCGATGGCCGTATGGATGCGCTCGACACGCCCGGCAACCTGAAAAAGCATTTTTCTGCCGCCGACATGGACGAAGTATTCCGCCGCCTGGCCCGCCCCGACGAACCCGTGGTGCGCGACGGCCACGTGCCCCATATTTTTAAAACACCCGAAGAATAAGACCGTATGAGCCGTTTTTCTGCTTTTGTCAAAAAAGAATTCCGCCACATCCTGCGCGACCGCCGCACGCTGATGATTCTTTTCGGGATGCCGGTCGTGCAGGTGTTGCTCTTCGGTTTCGTACTTACCAACGAAATCAAAAACGCTGCAGTGGCCATCCTCGATCCATCCAAAGATGTATCGAGCATTTCGCTGACCAATCAACTGTTGTCGAGCGGCTATTTCCGGCTGGAACGCAACCTGAGCAACACCGAAGAACTCGAGCCAGCTTTTCGCAGCGGCAAGATCAAGATGGCGGTGGTTTTTCCGCCCGACTTTGCACGGCAACTCGCTCACGAAGGCAAAGCCCAACTCCAGCTCATCGGCGACGCTTCCGATCCCAATGCCGCCACTACCCTGATCAACTATGCCAACGCCATCGTGCTCGACTGGCAAGCGGCCCAAAACCGCTCGGCCGCTGTGCCGCCGCTGCGTATTGAAGCCCAGACCCGGATGTTGTACAATCCGGAACAAAAAGCGGTCTTCAATTTCGTGCCGGGGGTTATGACGCTCATTTTGATGCTTATTTCGGCCATGATGACCTCCATCACCCTCGCCCGGGAAAAGGAAATGGGTACGATGGAGGTGTTGCTGGTATCGCCTTTGCGACCAATCCAGATCATTTTGGGTAAAACGGCGCCCTATCTGGTTTTGTCGTTTGTGAATGCCCTGATCGTGGTGTTGCTCGGGATGTTTGTTTTCGGGATGCCGCTGCGCGGAAGTGTTTTGTTGTTGGCGGGCGAATGTTTTTTATACATGTTCGTATCGCTGTCGCTGGGTATTTTTATCAGTACCCGCGCCAACACGCAGATCGCCGCCCTTTTCATGTCGGGCCTGGGCCTGATGATGCCGACCATGCTGCTGTCGGGTTTTATTTTTCCCAGAGAAAGTATGCCCCTGGTACTTCAGTGGATTGGCAATATCGTACCGGCTACCTGGTTCAATCCCATCATCAAAGGCATTATGATCAAAGGCGTGGGCCTGGAAAGCCTTTGGCTCAATACGCTTGTACTGGGCTTTATGGCCCTGTTTTTTATTGCCGTCAGTATGCGCAATTTCAAAGACCGACTATAGTCGTCGCAAAGTGGTTTTGCCAGAAAAGCAGTAAAAATATAAATTTGCCAGATGCAACGGAAGTTTCTCAGCAAAATGGACCGGGCCTTTGTGGAAGAGTTGCGCGCCAATACGCGTGACAAGGGAGCGTATATGA
>JANRLZ010000438.1:0-12331 GCA_033762055.1 Saprospiraceae bacterium | reverse complement strand
TAAAAAATTGGCGGCTGCTTTTAGTGTCTGTTTTCGTTGTTTGTCGGTTATAATGTACCCGCATTACGCCCTCCAAACGCCTCAACAACCCCTAAAATCATCTCACCCATTTTTCATCTCCTAAGTTGGTTCACCACTAGTAAAATTAAAAGAAATATCGACTATAAACAAGTCTGAACTGCGGCTATCAGATAAACTTTTGGTAAACTGCTACTATGGGTGGGGCTGTCCGGCTACCTTCGCGTTTCAAATCGAAACTTCCTGTATGATGCGCCTGCTTGCTGTTTTTTTGGTAGTAACACTGGGCTGTTCGCCCAAATCCTCCCGGACGGTAGATATCGCTCCCGTTGTGCCGGTCAATGTACCCGCTTCCGGCAACGAAGCCCTTCAAAATGGCCCGATGCTGGGGTATGTTGAAATGCGCGAAGCCCTGATCTGGGTACAAACCCAATCGTATGCCGCCGTACAGGTGGAATACTGGGAAAGCGGAAAACCGGAACAAAAATGGCGAACAGAGGTGGTTCAGACCTACAAGCAAAGCGCTTTTACCGCAAAATGTATCGCCGAATCACTTGAGCCGGGCCGCAGCTACGAATACCGGGTGGAAATCAACGGCGATTCGGTGTTGTTGCCCTATCCCACCACCTTCAAAACACAGCCACTCTGGCAATGGCGCAACGATCCGCCGGCATTTACCCTGGCTACCGGTAGTTGCGCGTACGTCAATGAACCGCCATACGACCGGCCGGGAAAACCCTACGGCTCCAACCATCAGATTTACCAGCATATCACCGCCCAACAACCCGATCTGATGCTTTGGCTGGGCGATAATGTGTATCTCCGGGAGGCAGACTGGTACACGCGCGCCGGCATCCAGCACCGTTACACGCACGACCGGGCCGCAACGCCCGAAATGAAGCCGTTGCTGGCATCCACCCCGCAATATGCCATCTGGGACGACCACGATTACGGTCCCGACGACTCCGACGGCACCTGGGTACACAAGGAAACTGCCTGGGAGGTGTTTCGCGACTTTTGGGGGAACCCCACATTTGGCGTAAACGGCCAAAAAGGCTGTACCACGAAATTTCAGTTTGCCGATGTAGACTTTTTCCTGCTCGACAACCGCTACTTCCGCACGCCTAATTTTTGCAAAACCTGTCCCGACAGAAACCTGCTTGGCCGCGAACAACTCCAATGGTTTCTCTCAGCCCTGGCTGCCAGCCGGGCGCCATATAAAATCGTGGCGATTGGCGGCCAGATGCTGACGACCAGTCTGAACAACGAAACCGCCATTCGCTTTTTCCCGGCAGAACGTGATACTATCTTGAAGTTTATTGAAAGGGAAAATATCAAGGGCGTCATTTTCCTGACGGGCGACCGGCACTTTTCCGAACTAAGCGCCCTTCAAAATGCAGCGGGCAACTGGGTGTACGATTTTACCGCATCCCCTCTTACCTCCGGTGTGTATGCCGATGCGCCGGTGAAGGAAAAAAATGAATACCGTATTCCGGGCACCGCCGTGGGCGAGCACAATTTTGGTATGTTGCGTTTCTCCGGCCCGCGTACCAAAAGAGAAGTAGAAATCAGCGTTGTGAATGCCGAAGGCAAGGAACTCTGGAAGCGCCGGCTTACGCAGGAAGGGATGAAGGAGTAGCAGGAATTAGTACGGGAAAGCGCCAATTCCGCCCGACAGGTTGCGCACATCGTAGCCCATTTTGTGCATGATCTGGCAAGCCTGTGCGCTGCGATTGCCACTCCTGCAAAAGACAAAGTAGGTAACGCCTTTGTCCAACTGCTTTACTTTTTGGGTAAAACTCGCCGACATAATATCGAGGTTGAGCGCACCGGGGAGGGTGCCGGCAGCGAATTCGCCTTGCGTGCGAACATCAAGCAGGACAGGATTTTCAGCCGCTTCCAGTTGTTTTTTAAAGGCCCGACCCGACAGGTTTTCGTTGCGCGGACCGCTCTCGCCGGGCGGAGTTTCCTGTTCAAGTACGTCTTCATTTTGGGCGGCGCCCAGCAGGTTTTTCAAAAATGAATTCCAGGACATGGTGGTATTTTTTTATAGACTTCCTGCGAAAGGGAAGTCTTGTGAAGAAATCAATCAACCGGTGGAAAGTCGGGGGCGCTTTTGCCCCCGACCCACCTGGTTTGAAAAAACAATTTTCCCTGTATAATCAATGTTACAGCGTGATTTACAACAAAGTAGTCGGACACACATAGTCCGTCACGCTGAATTTTTCACTTTCCTTGATGGCTTTGAACCCGCCAACAACGTCAATCAGATGGTCGTAACCGCGTGCCCGAAGGATGCTGGCAAAAATCATGGAGCGGTAGCCTGCAGCGCAGTGGATGTACGTTGTTTGGTCTTTCGGGATGCGCAGCATGGAGTCGTTGATGTAATCGAGCGGGGCGTTTTCGGCAATTTCCACGTGTTCACTGAGGTATTCGCTCTGCTTGCGCACATCGAAGACCGGCGTGTCGGGATTTTTTGCGATGATATCGGCGAGTTGTTCGGCGCTGACGCGCTGAATGGTGTCGGTTTCCATACCGGCTTTTTTCCAGGCTTCAAAACCGCCATCCAGGTAGCCGATACAGAAATCGTAGCCTACGCGGGCCAGGCGGGTAACCACCTCTTCTTCGCGACCGGGCTCGGTAACAAGCAGGATTTGTTGTTTGACATCAGGAATGAGCGCGCCTACCCAGGGAGCGAAATTGCCGTCAATACCGATATTGATTGAATTGGGAATAAAACCTTCGGAGAAGACCTGCGCATCGCGGGTGTCGAGTACCAGCGCGTCGGTTTCATTGGCGGCTGCGTCAAAGGCGCGGGGCGAAAGGGCCTGTGTGCCGCGTTTGATCACTTCATCAATGCTGTCGTACCCCATTTTATTCATGGCGACATTCATCGGGAAATAAGCGGGCGGCGGCATAAGGCCGGTGGTTACTTCTTTCACAAACTCTGCCTCCGTCATATCGGCACGAAGGGCATAGTTGGTGAGTTTTTGGTGGCCAAGGGTGTCGGAAGTCTCCTTCGACATGTTTTTGCCACAGGCCGACCCGGCGCCATGGGCGGGATAAACGATCACCTCATCGGGCAAAGGCATGACCTTGTTGCGCAGCGAACGATACAAGGTAGCAGCCAGTTCTTCCTGGGTCATGTGAGCGGCTTTTTGGGCCAGATCGGGGCGGCCCACATCGCCGATAAAGAGGGTGTCGCCGGAGAACAACGCTTTTTCCTTTCCGTTCTCATCTATCAACAAAAAGCAGGCGCTCTCCATGGTATGACCCGGCGTATGCAATACGCGGAAACGAATTTTACCCACCTGAAACTCTTCCCCATCCTGTGCCACATAGGCATCAAATCCGGGTTTGGCGGTAGGGCCGTACACGATTTTTGCACCGGTTTTTTGGCTCAAATCGAGGTGGCCGCTCACAAAATCGGCGTGAAAATGCGTTTCAAAAACGTACTTGATTTTCGCCCCTTCTTTTTCGGCCCTGGCGATGTAGGGCTCCACTTCGCGCAGCGGGTCAACGACTACTGCTTCTCCTTCACTTTCAATGTAGTAGGCGCCCTGAGCGAGGCAGCCGGTATAGATTTGTTCGACCTTCATATCTTTAAGATGTTTGGTGTGTGAATGCGTTTGCGTTGTTTATGATGCAAAGGTCGGGAGCGCCACATTTTCCGTCCTGTGACTTTCGTCACGGTCGGGGGTATTTTTTATCAAATAGTAAAAACTTAGCCAGCGGTTTCGAGTCAAAAAAAATGAGTCGCCCCGAACGTTTCGGAGCGACTCATGAACGGCGCATTCAGGTTGGTTTGCGTTCAAATTTTAAGCAGTTCGATGCCGTTTTTCAACAGCCGGACCTTGCCCTGTTCGGCCAGTTTTTTCATCAGACGGGAGATCACCTCCCGCGATGAATTGAGTTCCTGTGCAATCTGGGTATTGGTTATTTCCAGCACTTTGGCGCCAAGGGCCTGCCCGTGCCGGCGGAGGTAAAATTCAAGCCGCTCGTCCATGTTCTGAAATGCCACGTGATCAATGGTTTCCAGCAATTCTTCGTAGCGTTTGCGGTAGGTGCCCACTACAAAATGGTACCAGGTGCGGAATTCACGCATCCAGTGTTCGGTTTGTTCAACCGGTACGACCAGCAACACGGCATCGGTATCGGCCCTGGCCGTCACCGCGCTGCTGCGAAAAGTACGGTCGCAAATCAGCGACAAGGCGCAACCATCACCGGGGTGCAGGTGATACATGAAGAACTCGTAACCGTCATCGCTTTCGCGGTACAGTTTGACCAATCCTTCCAGTACGATCATGGTACTGCGGATGTTCTGACCGCTTTGAATCAAAACCTGCCCGGCTTTTGCTTCCTGTATACGCCCCTTCTCCTGCATCTCCTGCACAAGTTTGGGCTCCAGATCGCTGAATAGGTGACGGTATTTTTCCATGCTGGGTCGCTCAGGCGGACAATACTTTTTGCAATTCGACGGAAGAGGCCATGCCGGATTTACGCCAGACCGGCTCGCCGTTTTTAAAAACAATGAGGGTGGGAATTGACATCACCTTGTACTGCTGGGCAATGGCCGGATTCTTGTCCACATCAATTTTATAAATCTCGGCTTCATCGCCCAGTTGTGCTTTTACGTCTTCGAGTACCGGCTTCATCGCGCGGCAGGGCGCGCACCAGTCGGCATAAAAATCAATGAGAACGGGTTTTTCGGAATCAATTAATTGTGAGAAGGTCATGATGAAATGTTTATGAGGTTGATGGGTTAATGAGGTTGAAAGTTGAGGGGTTTAGGATTAACAACGTGGCTTGCTTCATGTTTTGAAACGATGGAATACTTTGATGATGAGAAGTCGAATCAGCAGCAACCAGGGCAGGCCGTGCATCAGCAGATCGAACCAGTCCATGGGCTTCATACCGACTGCGCCGCCGGCTACCCAGCGGAGCTTGCCCCATACGTGGGGTTCGGGTACGAAAGGCGCCAGTCCAAGTGTGAGGCAACCGAGCAAAATTAACTTTAAATCGTTCCAGGGTTTCATTTTCGTTTGAATGGCTGCAACATCTGACTGAAAAATCCATGCGGATACTGATCTACTTCTTCAAAACCGAGCTGGATGTCGCGCCCGTCGCGCGGAATCCAGGCGGTACCGAAAAGATAATCCCACACCGATAATGAAATGCCGTAATTGATGCCGTAACTGCCTTTCGGCAAATCTTTGACGTGGTGCCAGATGTGCATTTGCGGGTTGTTAAAAATGTATTTCAACGGTCCCAACGGCAGGTAAATATTGGCGTGATTGAGGTGCCCGATCAAAATGGTAAACAGGTGTACGACGATAAAGTCCTGGATACCAAAACCAATCATCGCCAGCGGGATATACTCAATGCTGCGGTAAACAATGGTCTCGCCGAAATGATAGCGCAAGTGCGCGGCATAACCCATTTCGCGCACCGAATGGTGTACCTTGTGAACCTCCCACAAGAACGGGACGCGGTGCAACAACCGGTGGGTATTCCACTGAATGAAATCGCGCACGATGAACAGGATGAGCAGTTGCGTCCAGCCGGGTAGTTGGGCCACATTGATGGCCACCAGGTTGCGGATGCCAAAAGTCTGCGCCAGCAGTTCATTAAAAGCCCGCACCACCACATCCGAAACAGCCGCATACCCCACCAGTCCGAACAGGAAAAAATTGAAAAACATGTAAAACGTATCCAGCCAGAAGTCTTCCCGGATGGAAGGCTGGTTCTTGCGCCAGGGAAACAACAATTCCAGGGCATACACCAGCGCCGACAACCCGATCAGCCAGTAAAAATAGTTTCCCCAGTGCGGGTTGAACACTTCGTGCGCCAGATAGGCAGCATACCCGGTGAAACTGTCAACAAATGTTTGCCAGTAGGTCATGTCGAATGAATAAGGTTGTGGGATGTTTGCAGGTCTAATGCACGGTTTTTTTGCCCTTGGCCTGCCAGTCGTTCATGCCGCCGGCATAATCGTACACTTTTTTGAAACCCAACTGGCTGAGTTGCGCCGCTGCGCGCGGACTACGGCCGCCTGCAGCGCAGTAGACAATTACCGGTTTGGCTTTGTCTAATTTGCTGATTTGGGTGTTGAAATCGGGACTGAAAAAATTGATGGCCCGGGCGCCTGCAATTTTCCCCGTTTCCTTTATCTCCTCCGGTGTTCGGAGGTCAACCAACTGGATGGAATGGTCTTTTTTTAGCATGGATTCCGTTTGAGCGGCATCCACAACGGTTTGCGCTTGCATGGCGGCGGCCATAAAAAGCGGGAAAAAAATAAAAATGTATTTACGCATGAGAAAATGACATTGTAAATCAATTCGGGAAAATGAAACCTGGTTCTCGCCATTGCCGGCTGCTTCCAAATTCCCCACAAAAGTCCGAATTAAAGTTTTTTTCTCGTGTGACAAAAGTCACAGGCCGCATATTTTGATGTTAACAAATCTACATCATTCTTATCAATCCTGCTTTTATCATGCAAAAAACAATCCACACCCTGCTTTTTATCTGCTTCACCCTGTCCGGCCTCGGCGCGCAGTCGCCCTATCTCGACCCGAGTTTTGGGTTCGGCGGACGATTTACGCACATTTTTGCGCCTTCCAATTTCTCCCGGCTGTTTAGTACCGCCCGCCAGTCCGACGGCAAAATCGTGGGCGGCGGCGCGACGTATATCAACAACGCTTTTCGGGCGGCGGCGCTGCGTTGTACGCCCGATGGAACGCTGGATACCACCTTCGCCGATCATGGCCAATGGATATCCGACGATCCCGCCTTTGGCATCGTCAATCATATACTGGTTCAACCCGATGGAAAAATCCTGATAACCGGCAGAAGCGGCGGCGCGCTGAAGGTCGTACGTCTGATGCCCGACGGCAGTTATGATACCTCGTTTGGAAACGGCGGAAAAGCCAACATAACGGTTTGGTCGGGTTTTAATGCCGTTGCCGTTATTGACATCGTCTTGCTGCCCAATGGTAAAATAGTGATCCTCGGCATTCTGGAACTGAACTGGGATGAGATCGCCATGGTGCGTCTGCGCGACACCGGCACGGTGGACGGCTCATTTGGTTCTTTCGGGATTGCCAAACTGCATAAAAGTTTTTTTGGCGCCAATTCAATCTTTGCCGACAAAATAAAAAACATGCCGGATAATACCCTCATGCTGACGGGTAATACCTACGTGAATAACGAGGAAGTTTGTTACCTGATGCGCTACAAGATCAATGGACAAATTGATTTCGAATTTGGCGAAAATGGCGTTCGTTATATCCCCAATTCCGGAACACATTCGATGAGTGAAATCTGGGTAATGCCCGACAGCTCCCTGCTCATATTGGGTAATATTTACGACGAGCACTTTAAATCTGCCTTGTTTAAACTAAAACCGGACGGCACCCCCGATTCCACCTTTGCGATAAATGGCATTGGCGCCATGCCTTACGGCGACGACAGTTCCAGTCCTTACAGTGGCGCGTTGCAGCCGGATGGCAAGGTCGTGGTATTTGGCGGGCGAATAGACGGCGTCGGGTTTTTGGGGCGGTTTAATGCCGACGGTTCGGTGGATGCCGACTTCGGAGACAATGGTACGCTCGCGCTGGAGTCGCAATACGAAATACTCTATGATGGATTTGTACAGCCGGATGGCAACATTGTGGCCGCCAGCCGTTATCAGACGGAGGATGAAATAGATGCATGCAGTTTGCTGCGTTACCTGGGTTCGCATGCTGTTGGCGCCATTGAGACGCATGCGTCGCCGGCGAGTGCCTGGATCTATCCCAACCCCGTACGTTCCGGAATATTTCAAATCGCCTATGAATTGCCGGAAGCGGCCCTGGTACAAATCGAATTGCTGGATTTGCAGGGCCGTTATCTGGGCAATTTGCTGGTTGCCGACCGCCCGGCGGGCAAAAACGAAGAAAATGTCGGTTTGCCGGCCGGACTCGCGCCGGGAGCCTATCTGGTCAACATCCGCAGCAGCCGCGGCAACCGGGTGGTTCGGATTGCTGTGTGGTAGGTGGGGGGAGTGAGGGGTTTATGGGATTTAGGTAGGTTTATGGGTTTAGGAGCTAAAGATTACGCATAAAACCGGAGTGGTTTGGCGCAAAAACGGGGTGGTTTTGTACTAAATTGAAGTGGTTTGGTACAAAAACGAATCTGTTTGGCGCAAAAACGAAGTAGTTTGGTACAAAACCGGAGTGGTTGGGTACCAAAATGAATCTGTTTAGCGCAAAAACGGATTGGTTTGGCTCAAAAACGAAGCGATTTGGCTCAAAAACGAAGCGGTTTGGTGCTAAAACGAAGCGGTTGGGTAAAAAAGGGCAGAGGCAATAGATACGTCTTAATAATTTTCCTTGTGTGGGGTTTGGCTTTATCAAAATGGGGGGCTACTTTTGGGATGTCAAAGCTCGGCCTCCAAAGATATGCACCCATAAAGGCCCCACAGGTTTCCGGGGATGCCTTTTTGTTGCGGCTTTCTCGGCAGCGGCAAAGGAAGGACTTAATGCATCCGAACAAGTTTTTCGAGGGGAAAATGGGAGAGGGGATGGGAATGAGGGTTGTTACTAACGTCGACGAAATCAAAATTAAAAACGGTTAGTAAAATGATAAATCCACTCCTGATGTCTTTTTTAGATATGAAGAACGTTTTTAAAAAGGCTACCAAACAACTGTTCGGTGTTGCTTCCGTCTTGGCCCTTATTCATGCCGTATCTGCCCAGCCAACCGTTCAATGGCAAAAGTCAATTGGCGGAGCGTACTACGAAGGGGCTCAATCCATTCAACAGACATCTGATGGCGGATTCATTGTGGTGGGTAATACCATTACAGGAAGTGATTATGATTACTGGATAGTTAGGTTAAACCAAAGTGGAATCCTTCAATGGCAGAGAACATTAGGCGGAACAAGTGACGATGTAGCAAATTTCATTCAACAAACTTCTGATGGCGGATATATTGTGACGGGATATTCTGAGTCAAATGATGGTGATGTAACAGGTAATCATGGCGGTGCAGACTACTGGATAGTGAAGTTAAATAGTATCGGTAGTTTACAATGGCAGAAATCTCTGGGTGGTTCGAATCTGGATGAAGCAAAATGCATAAAACAAACCTCTGATGGCGGGTACATTGTTGCAGGATATACTTATTCAAACGATGGCGATGTAACGGGCAATCATGGATCATTTGATTGCTGGATAGTGAAGTTGACCACCAATGGAAATGTTCAGTGGCAGAGCGCATTGGGAGGGACAGATATTGACGAGGCTTATTCTATCCAGCAAACTTCTGATGGTGGGTATATCGTGGCAGGAAATTCTCAATCGGATGATGGCGATGTGATGGCCATTCATGGCTTGTATGATTGTTGGGTAGTTAAGTTAGATAATAGTGGAAACATTCAGTGGCAGAAAGCACTGGGCGGGACAGGTGATGATAGAGCATCTTCCATTCAGCAAACCGCTGATGGCGGGTATGTAGTTGCAGGAGTTTCTTTTTCAAATGATGGAGATGTAACAGAGAATCACGGAGACGGTGATTATTGGATAGTAAAATTAGAAGGTACTGGAAACCTTCAATGGCAGCAATCTTTAGGTGGGTCGGACTTTGAGATAGCAACTTCCATTCAGCAAACCGCTGATGACGGTTACATTATTGCAGGATATTCAGAGTCAAACAATAACGATGTCACCAACAATCACGGCGGAGTGGATTTTTGGATAGTGAAGTTAAATTCAACTGGAGCCCTTCAATGGCAGAAAACACTGGGGGGGACAGGGCATGACTTCGCATTTTCAGTACAACAGACTTCCGACGCGGGGTATATCACTGCTGGGCATTCCAATTCAAACGATGGCGATGTGACAGGCAATCATGGAGGCAATGATTTTTGGATTGTAAAACTGTCTGATATGGATACTGGTGCAGAAAACATGGAGTTTCTGCAAAATATTTCGATTTATCCCAATCCCATTGCTCAACAGTTGACGATTGACCTGGGTGATTTAGAACTGTCTAACGAAGGCATAGTAGTTACCTTGATGGACATAAAAGGCATACACCTGCTTGAAAAAACAACAAAAAACCATGTCTGTACACTGGATTTGAGTGGTTTAACTAAAGGCCTGTATTTGTTAAAAATGGAAGAAAAAGGGTTTCAAGTAGTGCGAAATCTTGTAATCAGATGAACTCGAGTCCGTGTTAACCAGGCTTCGAAGGTAAATCTGGGGAGTAATTTTGAACCGTTATGCGAAAAAGTACTGTCCTCCCCCCTCCGGGCGGCGCCATTTTAAAGTAGGTGTATCTGGTCTAGGTTTTCAAAGGCTGCCGGGGTTTGATACTTTAGAACTTCTGCGAAAAAATCCCCCTACCCAATCCTGCTCTTGTAATCCGGCAAATGCAGGTAGCCTTCTTCGCGGATGGCTGCTTCCAGTTTGAATCGGGCGGCGACGGCGGCGACTTCGGCGGCGTTCATGCTGCCTTTTTCGTTTAGTTCGCGGGACAGGTCGAGCAAAAAATCGCGGTGCTGGGCGAGCAGGGCGCGGGTTTCTTTTACCATGCCGGCTATCATGGCTTCCACATCCTTGTCGGTGGCGAATTTGTCCATTAAAAATCCGTATTCCAGCGTGTAATTGGCCTGGTAGCGCTCGTCGAAACCGTGGCGGCGGATAAAATCCATGGCCAGCATGGTCACTTGCTCACGGTCGTTCGAGCGGCCTACGGTGGCGTTGGCTTCGCCGAATACGAGCTCTTCTGCCAAACCTCCTGCCAGGAACACCGTCATTTTTTTGAGCAAATTTTCCTTGGTCTCGTAAATCTCGTGCGGGAAAGTGAAGCCCGAAGCATAACTACTGGCCACTTTTGATTTCAACTGCAAGGGGGCAATGCCAAACAGCGCCACATACGCCACTGCATGTCCGGCTTCGTGCACGCTCACATTGGCTACCACGTCGGCAATATTGCCCTGCCGGATTTTGTCAATGCGTCCGACGAAAGGAATCTCCACTTTTTTGTCGTTGATCCGGGCCGAGATGGTTTGCGCAACATTGTCATAATCTATTGAAAATGTGTCGTTTCCGCTGTTCAGGCACTCAAACAGGAATTTGCTCAGGTTGGTTTCCAGAATATCGGTCACGCTGCTGAATACCGGCCGTACCCCTTGCACCGGGAATACGCCGTTGCGGTAAATCAGGCTGTACACGGCATCGGAAACGTGGATGTTTACCCCGAAACGTTCTTCGGTGCGTGCAATTATTTTGCCGACTTCCTTGCGGATCAGCGCCTCAAAATCGGCTTTGCGCAGACTGGGGTATATGAGGTGAATATTGCCGAAACGCGCGACCTGTTCCGGTCGGAAGCGGCGGGTAAGGGCGTTTTTTATATCTACTGCCGTAATCTTTTTGGTAAATGCGTGATAAATATCGGCATCCACCTCGCTGTCGGAAGTATGGGTGGCCATCTGGAAGGCCTCATCCAGGTTGCCGCTGATGAGGATGAGCATTTGCGAGTAATCAATCGGCTCGAACACCCGGCGCCGGCTTTTGGCCTCGATGATGATATCGAGCATCTGCTTTTTGCTCATGTCGGCGATATCGAGCACGTCTTCCTCCAGTTCGAGCATTTTTTTCAGGTTGCGGGCTTCCCAGATGCCCACCATTTCCTGCATCGGATCGTCGGGCGGAGCGGGTTCTCCCGGCGGACGGCGGTTGCGTTGCCGCTGGTTGAACATGAAATCGGAAATATAATAGTCGAAATCTTCCTTCTCGCGTTTGGCGAGCCGGCCATCGGAGAGCAATTCCCAAAAATCGTTGAATTTGGTCACCTGCACCGGCGAGCCGTCGGGTTCGATGGTGTAGAACCGCTGAATTTCATCAAAAAGCACGATGGCGGGGCGACTGTCCATCAGGGCATTTGATTTCAAAATGGCGTGTACGCTGCTGAAGTAGGTGGTTTGGTCGGTGTTGCCCAGTTCCACTTCGGCAAAACGCTCCTGAAATTCGAGGTACTGCACGAGACGGCGCACGAGGTCGGTTTTGCCCACACCGGTCATGCCCCAAAGGCAAACAATGATCGGGCGCGTGAGCACTTCCGGCATGAGGTACCACACCTGAATGTAATCGAGCAGGCTGTCAATAATTTCATCAATGCCGACAAAATCTTCCTTCAGGCGCAGCCGGATCAATTCGAGTGTTGCGCGACGCTCGGCGAGTCTTTCTTTGTCAATTACAAATTTTGGCTTTTCCATAGCGGCGCAAAGAAAGGAAATGTTGCTTGGAAAGTTCCCTTTACCTGTCATTTG
>JANRLZ010000437.1:0-15225 GCA_033762055.1 Saprospiraceae bacterium | reverse complement strand
TTCCTGGAATGCCGTGAACGGCGCCACCAATTACACGCTTCAGATAAAATTGGCCAACAGTTTGAACTGGTTTACGCTCGGCGCCGTCACGGTGACGAGCGTGGTGGTGAGTGGCCTGCAGCCCGCCACGACTTACCACTGGCGCGTTAAGGCGAATTGCTCGGATTATTCGGCAACAAAAATCCTGACTACCAACAGTAATTTTGAAGGTGATGGATCGGACAATCTTGCCCAACCATCTTTGGCCGACGGCAACAACTGGGGCCGGCTGGAACTTTTTCCCAATCCGGTGAGCGACCAGCTTCGCCTGAATTTTGTGGGCGAGGTATTTCAAAACAGCCGTCTGCTGGTGTACGATGCGATGGGGCGCGTTGTGGCAGATGAGGCATTTCAGCCGCAACTTGAGGTCGCCCATTTACAAACGGGTGTGTATTTCATCGCGCTGTTTTCTGATGGGAAACGCATTGCCACCGAAAGATTTGTAAAAGCGCAGTAGGGAAATCTGCGTCTATGAGAAACTTTAATCGGCATCAAACACGCTTCATTTGTCATCGAAATATTTTATGCATCAGCCCGAACGGCGTTCGGGGATTAACGCCTGATTTTTGACCATAATCTCACCTACCGTACCTCATAAGTGTCGGCCCCAAATGCGGGGTTCGGCACTTTTTTATTGGGCGATGCGGTCTCGCAGGTTTTGTTTTGGACAAGATTGACAAGATAAACAGGATAAATACGCTTAAAAAGAAAAAAACCTGTAAATCTTGTCAATCCTGTCCAAAACAAAACCTGTGAAAAGACCGCTGCCAGAACAATGGGTTGTTACTGTTTCACCATTTTCGCCTTGCCGATCAAACGGCCGTTTTCCCGGACATCCAGCGAGTAGATGCCGCTGGGCAAGGCGGCTACGTTCAACTGCATGGTTTTTTCCTGTCCTTGCGATATCCTTTGTTCCAAAACTGTTTGGCCGACTGAATTGCACAAGCGAAGTTGGGCGGTTCCCGGTATGGTATTTTCAAAAGTTATCAGGCACATATCGCCGCAGGGATTGGGTGAAACGGCGATGGCCGGAATTTCGGCTGACGGCTCGGCGGTATTCACCAGCATCGGATCGTAGCGATATACCCCGGGCCGGGTGAATTCGGCAAACCAGAGCCGGTTTTTGCTGTCGGTGATAAACGCGTCGGGCGATTCATTTACACGGTTTTCCCAACCGGGAGGAACGAGGTTGGTCCAGAAACCATTGCGAAACACTGCGATAGTAGGCCCCTCTGCGCCCGATGTTTCCTGCCAATAAGCTAAATACATGCCGCCGGCCTTGTCGAAGGCCAGTCGCCGGGTTTGGTTGGAGGGCAAGGTTGAATTGGTGGAAGTGATGTTTGTCCAGTTTTGGCCGTCAAATGTCACCAATCCGACGGGTGTACAAGCCCAAAGCAGTCCGTCTGGTGCAAAAGTCAGGTCGTACACATTGTTGTCGGGAAGGTCTGAATTGTCAACATAGTAAGTAGACCAGTTTGTGCCGTTATAGGTGATAATACCGGTTCCGCTGGTAGCAAACCAGACTTTCCCGGTGTTGTCGAATGCAATTTTGCGTACATACGCGAAGTTGAGATCCGGGCTGTCATCTGCTGTAAAAAACTGCCATTCACCACTATTGCTGTAACGCGCTAATGAAGAAGAAGGGAAGTCAAGCGATCTGAAGGAGAACCACTGGTCGCCATTAGGCGCAGTGGCAGAAGCGAGCGTTATATGATTGGTAAAAACGGCCTTGCAGGTATCAAAGTAAGTCCAGGTATCATTTTCCCATTTCAGGATTTCGGCTTTTCCGAGGCCGAACCATACTTCACCGGCTGCGTTGCCCTGGATAGAGAATACATCGTTGTTGGTCGCTCCCAGATCGGTCGGATAAAAATGGTTCCATGCGTTGCCGTCGTAGCGGGTAATAAAACGACCCAGTTCTGTACCTATCCAGATTCGGCCTTCGGTGTCTTCAGCAATACCATTGTATAACACCCCGCCGGCAGGGCCGGGAAGGTTGGTGCCGGGTTTTTTCCAGGATTCACCATTAAAAACCATAAACTGACAGGAGTTTTGCACCAGAATTTGTTGCGCAGCCGTGAAAGCCGGTGCAGAAGAATTCATACTGGAGACTCCGCATCCTATGTCTACATTGTAAAAGTGTTCCCAGGTTTCATCACTTAGCAAAGACACGGCTCGCAGGTTGGTGAGCATCAGCCGGTTGTTATTATCGGCAGATAACTTGTAAAATGGAACGGCGGTAGAAATCCCTATGGTCTGAGAGGTATAGCCGGTCCAGACACCTCCCTCAAACTTTGCCAGCCGAATCGCTGCCAGTTGAGTGGTTCCTCCTGTCAGCCAAAGTGTTCCTCCGGAAGTTATGGCAACCGAATAAACATTGTTCATATTGGTGATACCCGTGTTATTGGAATCATAAAAAGTCCAGGTTGTGCCATCCTGTATAATTACACCGCTTCCTACGCTGGCGTAATAGACTTTGCCGTCGGCGCCAAAAGCGACATCCCAGATATCGTTGGAAAGCAAGCCCGAATTCGAAGTGTTCAACACCGTCCAGGTATTGTTTTTAAAAATGGCGACTCCATTGTTGGTAGGGATGTAAAGACTGTTGTCGGGTCCGGACTTGAACGCCCGAACGGTGCTGTTTGCAGGCAATCCTGTTTCTGTCGGCAACCATGTCTGCCAGACGGATCCCTGAAATCTGCTGATACCATTGGTATGGTACATCCACCAGTCGTCATCGGTGCTGACCGCAAGTTGAAGGACAGTATCAGAGGGGATGCCCGAATTGGCGACCTGAAGAAGTGTCCGATTGAAATTTGTATCCATTTGCACAATGCCGGCGCCTAAAGTTCCAATCAGGATCGTGTTTCCCTTCGCGGCCATACATCTGGCATTCGGTGGGGGCGAAAAGGAAGTCCATTCGGCTGTTTGGGCGACCAACAAAGTTGAAAAACAGGAAATTAAAAGGGTTAAAAGTTGTTTCATGAGAAAAAACGATGGTGTAAAAATGGTTTGATTTACAATGTTGTGAAGAGGGGGGATTCCGCTGCATTCCGGCAAAATACGGCGCAAACATCCCGGGATTTTTTTTCAAAAAAATGGACATTTTTATTGAAAATTTCTGTACTGAACTGTCCTGTACGAAATTTCTAAAAAATCTTCCCCCAGATCAAATCAAATACCTCGATACAAATCAGGGCAATAATGATCCATTCCAGTTTGCTGCTCTCGCGGTGCAGGTACAGTTCGCGTAAAACCGAAAGGTTGTCTTCAATGACTTTGAAGGTGTATTCCACTTCTTTAAAGCGGCTTTGTATTTCAAATGTACGGGTCAAACCGTGGTGAATGCGGTCGAGGTATTCGTCGTCCCAGGTTTGATCCGGGCTGTCGAAAATAAAGAGGTTCTCAATGACCCGGTTTTTGCTGTT
The DNA here is from genome assembly GCA_033762055.1 of Saprospiraceae bacterium. GTDB lineage: Bacteria > Bacteroidota > Bacteroidia > Chitinophagales > Saprospiraceae > M3007. The sequence continues at coordinate 11,758 of JANRLZ010000437.1, read as the reverse complement.
CAGCATCCTTCCGATAAAACGGATCATGTTGGAGCGGCTGATGCGAATGGCGCCCTCGTGTTCCATTTGATGGGTAAATTCATGTATTTCAGCCAGTAACACCTCGGCCCGGCGGGCATAAAAATCCATGGAAACCGAATGTGCCACATTGAGCATGGCGATCTTGGCCACCTCTTCGGTGATTTGCGGACAAGTCAGACTGTCGAAGCCAAAGCGCAGGGATTCGTCGGGGCGCTGAAATATTTCAAAATCATCGCGGAGTTTTTCTGCCAGCGGGCGTACGCAAAGCGGCTGGAGCAGCGCCAGGTTGCGACTCATATCGGTGTCATTCATATTGGCAAACACCACAGCCCCGTAATCGAATACATAGAAATAGCAGTCCTCATCCACCCGATAAAAGAGTTCGGTCGGGTTTTCCTGCAAAAGTTGCCCGGTGTAGGTTTCTTTCAGGGCTTTGAGTTTGATCCCTTCTGCGAGGTAAAAAGCGCTTATTTTCATATTTCGATGGTCACTTTACGCGGCAATATAGGGCGGAATGGCAAAACCGGCGGCATCTCGTTCCTTGGATTCGATTTTGGACGACGACAAAAAAACGCTTCAGGTTTGGAGAGCAGGTTTGTCCCATTACTTTTGTGCAGAAAAAATTTGCATTCCCATTGAGTCCTGCTTTCTTCGTTGACCTTTCGGTTGGATCTGTTTTGGCGCTCGTGATGTTCGGCGTAGGTCTGTCGCTTACGTTTTCCGACTTTATGCGGGTCATCCGACACCCGCGGGCTTTTTTTACTGCGCTGACGGTGCAGATGCTTGCGCTACCGCTCATCGCGTTTTTTATTGCCCTTCTGCTGCCCATTTCTGCCGAACTGAAAGTCGGATTCATTATCCTGGCAGCCAGTCCGGGCGGCGCCACCTCGGGTTTTTTAACTTATTTATGGCGGGGAAATGTGGCGCTTTCACTTTCGCTCACCGCCGTCAACAGCGCACTCACCCTTTTTTCCATCCCCATCGTCGTCAACCTCGGACTGCGTATTTTTCTCGACAAATCTTCCGACTTGCACCTGCCGTTTTGGGACACGGTGGGCCACATCTTCTTCATCACCATCATCCCGGCTTTTTTTGGGGTATTGCTGAGAAAAATGCGGCCGCATCTGGCGGAAAGAATCAGTAAACCCGCCAAATACATCATGCTTGGCCTGCTGGCAATCGTATTTGCCGTAAAATTATTCGGCAGTGAAAGCGTGGGCGGCACCGGACTCACAGCGCGGGATATTCTTCTGATCCTGCCGGTGGGCTTGTTGCAGAATGCAGCTTGCTTGTTTACCGGCTATTTTGCGCTCCGCTATATGCATTCACCGCATCCTTCACGCCTCACGGCCGCCATGGAGAGCGGGGTTCAAAATACGACGCTGGCATTCCTGATCGCCGGTAATTTGTTGGGAAACCCGGTGATGGTCAAGCCGGCGCTGGTTTATTCCATGTTTTCTTTCTGGACCGCCTGTCTTTTCGCCTGGTCGGCCAATAAATTAGCCGGCAAAGACACTACCTTGCGCCATTGATTCGCCCAAGGACTGAAAAAAATTAACCTGATATGAAGTACGCTCTTCCGCTTGTATGCACCTTGCTGGCCATTTCGTTGTCGGCCCAAAACCCCGTCCCTGCACCCGCACAAAACAGTCCCATTCTTATTCTGGGCGCCACTGCACACCTCGGCAATGGCCAGGTAATCGCCAACAGCGCCATCGGTTTTGAAAACGGCAAACTGACACTCGTGGCCGACGCCACGACCATCCGTATTGATCGTTCCAAATACAAAACCGTGTACGACGCTTCCGGCAAACATGTTTACCCCGGTTTCATCGCCCCGCTCACCAACCTGGGACTGGTCGAAATCGAAGCCGCGCGCGCAACGGTTGATTACAGCGATATTGGCCAATATAACCCCAATCTGCGCGCCATCATCGCTTATAATACCGACTCCGACGTCATACCCACCGTGCGCTCCAACGGGGTTCTGCTGGCGCAGACGACCCCGCAGGGAGGCACCATCGCAGGCGCTTCCTCTATCGTGCAACTCGATGCCTGGAACTGGGAAGACGCTGCTTATCGGACCGACGACGGCATTCACCTGAACTGGCCGCAGCCGCAAACCTTTAGCGGTTTCGGGAGCGATAATCCCGGTATGCGCAAAAACGAACAATACGAAAAGGATGTGCTGGCAATCCGGCGTTTTTTCGAAGAAGCCCAGGCATACGCCAAACAAAGCAATCCGGCGACCAAAAACCAGCGTTTTGAAGCGATGCGCGATTTGTTCGCTCAAAAGAATACCCTCTTTATCCATACCGGCAATGCCAAAACCATCCAGGAAGCCGTGCTTTTTGCCGAAAGTTTTGGCCTGCAAAAAGTGGTATGCGGCGCAGAAGATGCCTGGATGCTGACCGATTTTTTGAAAAAACATAATACGCCCGTCATCATCGGGAAAACCCAAAGTCTGCCGGCGCGGGAAGACGAAGCCGTGGATCAAACCTTCAAATCCGCTGCCATCCTGCACCAGGCCGGGGTATTGTTTGCTTTTTCCAACGACGGCTTTTGGCAACAGCGCAACCTGTCATTCCAGGCCGGGCAAGCCGTGGGTTTCGGCTTGCCCAAAGAAGCGGCCGTGTCGGCGCTGACCCTCCATACAGCCAAAATTCTTGGAATTGACGGCTCCTGCGGCTCGCTGGAAACCGGAAAAGACGCGACGCTCTTTATCTCCGAAGGCGACGCGCTCGACATGCGTACCTGCAAAGTGACCGCGGCTTTTATCCAGGGCCGCTCGATTTCGCTCGACAACAAGCACAAACAATTGCAACAACGTTTCGAGAAAAAATACCGGCAATGAACATCGAGGAATTCCGCGAATATTGTCTGTCCAAAGTCGCCAGTTCAGAGGATTTTCCATTCGGCCCGGAAACCCTGGTGCTGCGCGTCGGTACCAAGATTTTTGCCATCACCGGTCTGGATAGCGCCCGGTTTACCGTCAACCTGAAATGCGACCCCGATCGCGCTGTTGAGTTGCGCGAACGTTTCGAGGAGGTACAGCCCGGCTGGCACATGAACAAAACCCACTGGAATACCGTGGATTTTGAAGGAAGCCTGGATTCCCGCCAGCTGCGTGAACTTATTGACCATTCTTACGAACTCGTGGCCAGGTCCTTGAAAAAATCGGAAAAAGAAGCCCTGGGCCTCCTTTGAAACACCTGCTCCTGCTCACTCCCGGCTTCGCAGCGGATACAAACGATGAAAGTTGTATCCCCGCCCTGCAATGGCTGGTAAAAGGCTTTTTGAAGGCCGGCGTAACGGTGCAGGTGATCGCTTTGGAATATCCCTTCCGTGATACGCCTTACGACTGGCATGGCGCCCGCATTTATCCCTGCAACGGGCAAAACAAACGTCTTTTCAAAATTCGCACCCTCTACCGCGCCGATCGCTGGTGCCGGCGCCTTTTAAAGCAAACGCCGCATGCCAGCCTCCTGAGCGCCTGGTTGGGGTGGACTTCCCTGCTGGCAGAGCGCCGGGCGAAAAAAAGCGGCCGCCCTCACTTTACCATCCTCATGGGGCAGGACGTGTTGCCGGCCAATCGCCTGCATTTTTACGGCCTGAACGCCGAACGCTGCCGCCGCCTGATCGCCGTTTCCCGCCAACAAAACGAGATTTTTTTCCAAAATACCGGCTTTTATGCCGCTCAGGTCATTCCCTGGGGACTGGAGGCAGTGGATGCGCCCGGCGATGCGGCTGAAAATCGTCCGCTGGATGTGCTGGGGGTTGGTTCGTTGGTGGAGGTAAAGAACTGGCACAAATGGCTGGAGGTGTTGGCGGTTGCCACCCGGGAAAAACAGGATTTACGCGCCGAACTGGTTGGCGACGGGCCTTTGATGCAGGAATTGCGGCTCCGCGCCGAACAATGGGGCATCGCCGGGCAGGCACGTTTTGTCGGCGCACTCCCGCGGCGGAGCGTATTACAAAAAATGCAATCGGCCAAGGTCTTGCTACACACGGCTGATTTTGAATCCTATGGCCTGGTACTTGCCGAAGCAGCGCAACAGGGTTGCCACCTTGTAAGCACGCCCGTAGGCATCGCACCGGAAATCGGCGCCTTGATGGCTGATTCGCCGCATAAACTGGCGGAAATATTGCTCGAAACCCTGCAAAAAGCAGCGCCCGCTGCACCAAACACGCCTTTTGCAGGGGCTCAAACTCTTGCGCAGTACCACCGCCTGCTGTTTGGCAACTGTCTGAAATCCCCTGACGGGCGATAAGTCACAGATTTTGCCGTCAGGGGATTTCAGACTGTTGCTTACAGCCGACACACGCGCCGGGTACGAACCGTCTCGCCCCGCGTAATTTTCAGCCAGTAAATCCCGCCGGGCAAGGCGCTTGCCGGCACAGTGCCGGTATGATGCAGGGTTTGCAGGAGGCGTCCGCAAGCGTCGTACACTTCCACCCGGTCGGGCGCCGTTTCGCCGCTGATGGTCCAATGCAGCGACGCGGGATTGGGAACAATGACTTCCGGTTCGTCCGGCAGGTCAATACTCGACACGCCGCTGCATTCCAGTTGGTTGAGATAATCCCACAGCGCATTGTCGAATAAAATCGGGACGGCATCGCCACCGATACCGGTATAACCCGATGCATCTCCCTGACGTACCACCACCCAGCCTTTGGAAGGTACCACATAAATTTTCTGGTCGTTTTTCCCGAGGGCGGCAATCATATCGTCGGGACCGTTTGGGCACAATTTCCCCGGAAGTTGTAATTGAAGGCCGGGCACCATAAAACTCGGCTGTCCGTTGAGCCACCACAAGTAGCCGTAGCTCTTGTTCAATTCCTGCGAGCGATGGGTCATGTTGAAAAAATAGTTTGCATCAGCAAGCAGGGTATCGTTTTCCCAGCGCCCCTGCGCGAGCGTGAGCAAACCGAAACGGGCCATATCGCGGGCCTTGCTGAAAAATACATCATTCAGCCAAAACCCTTTCATGCCTACCCGGTCGAGCAGCCGGTTTTTGGTGAATTGATTGATTGTTGACCCGCTTGCTTCCGCGATGACATCCTGCAAAAGGCGATAGGCGCCGGTATGATACCCCCATCGGGTACCGGCGTCTGCCAGATAATTCAGGCATTCAGGGTCGGTGCAGGTATTTGGATCCGGCTCGGTGGGAGTCGGCACAAATGTATCGTCGAGGCCGGAAGTCATGGTCAGTTGGTGCCAAAGGGTAATGAGCGCTTCCTTTTCGGGCGGCGCGCTCGTCCAGCCTGCGCCCAGGTATTGATCGGTTCTGTCCTGGATATTTACCAGCCCTTCGTCCTGCGCCTGTCCTACCAGAAAGGCCGTCAGAGATTTGCCCGCCGAGGCCCAGTACCAGATGGAGTCTTGCACAAACGTGCCGAAATATCGTTCCAGCACGATTTTTCCGTCTTTGAGCAGGATGAATGACTTGGTGTTTTTTGCTTCCAGAAAGGCATACAAACTGTCAATTCTTTCAGTGCAAAAACCCAGTTCGGCAGGCGAAGTGCTTTGCCAGGCAGTGCCGCTGAGCGGCGGGAAATAGAGATTTTGCGATTGGGCGCTGAAAACCTTAAGAAGCAGGAAAAAGATAAATGGCGTACGATGAGTGAGCATGTTGTTCAGTTGAAAGGTAAGAAACTGTTTTAAAACCCCTGGCCAGGGGTTTTAAAACAGTTTCTAAGAACTGCTTAGACGGTAAATATCGCACAGGTTTATTTATCCCGACCGGTAAATGGCGTTAAAAGGGGAAAATATATCGTCGGCGCAAAGTGGTGGTGAAAATGGTTGGGTGATAACAATTTGACAATCAATTATATCAACCCGATAAACCTTCATAAACCATGATCAACTGACTATAATAAATGCTAAATTATACCTCACGCCGGGAGATTTTGTGTGCATGGCGCAAAAAATAAACCCCTGAAAATCAATAGAATCCTTTCATGGCGATCACTAAAATCATACGAATCACAGTATATCGTCGGAAAAAGGGGTAAAAAACGGCTCAAAATCGCCCCGATTTTGACAAAAATTTTGTCAACCGCGCATAAATCGCCCAATCTGCGCCAATGAAGAAAGTTTTCGCGCGATAGAGATGCTTAAGCTGCGAGAAAGAATCAACCTTGCGCAAAGAAGAAACGACCTTGCACAGGGTTGGAAATTTTTCTGCGAGAAAGAAACGACTTTGACAAGATTTATTAATTCCTGTGCGCGAAACGTTTCGTTTTTGCCGAGAAATTTCAAATTTTTGCATGGAACGGAAAAAATCTTGCAAGCTAAGAATCTCAATTTGCGAGAAAAGTTCTTAATCGGCGAGAATGAATCAACTTATGCAAGAAAAAGTTCTTAATCGGCGAGAATGAATCAACTTATACAAGAAAAAGTTCTTAATCGGCGAGAAAAGTTCTCCATCGGCGAGAATGAATCTCAATCTGCGAGAAATTTCCTTCCCTGGCGAGGAACCTGCTTCTTTTGAGGAAAATGGCTGGGCTTTGCGCACACGCCTTGACATCAAAGGAAACCCGACTTCTCCGAGGTCGGCCTGAAATAAAATCCACGTTTGTAGCAAAATGGTTCCGCCGGATTTACGACCTCGGAGAGGTCGCACATTTGTGTCGCCTCCATAGGGTTCGGATGTTATTATAACCTTGGAAGGTGCTACGCAACAAATATGCGACCTCTCCGAGGTCGGTTACGAATAACCGGTATGCTTTTCGCGGCGCCGGGTCAGAAGGTCTCGGCGGGGCAGCATTTATCTGCAAATGACAAAAAATAGCGGAAGTGTTAAATTTCCGGAGATGGCTTGGTAGTGTGATAAATGAAAAGTATATTTGTATGCGTTTCGCCGGAGTTCTCCTTTCCTTACTACCAGAGTTAGATAGTTAGATATTACGCGTAGGCGCAAACGCAGGGCAGTACTGTTCAGTTAATCATTTCAGGAGTATGGCAGGTTTTCGGCGTCACACGCGTCGCCGCGGTATTGTATGCTCTGTTTTAATCGCGCTTCCATTCCCTTACTGTGTACCGTGTGGTTCTTATGGCAAAGTTGCCTGCCGGGGATTCCGGCGGGATTAGTATCGTTTTCATAGTTTTGATACGATGTAATGATTTTTTTATAAGATGTAATATCAAAAAAAAGAGGCAGCGGTTGCACCAGCCACCTCCCGATCTAACCCCAAGAGTCCCCCGGTAGCACCGAAATGGCCGGGTAAAACAATCAGAGTAGGGTCTTACAATAATTTTGCAATATTATGAATTCATCAAATGATTTTCAGAAAATGCTATCCAAAACCTTTGTTTTTACAAGCATTATTTTGACTCACACGCTTTGGGCGCAAAATCCTCCTGAGCCTTGCGGCTTTGGAGCCGCCATGCAGATGATGCAGCTGCAAGACCCAAATTATCAAAGCGCCTTGCAAAATTTTGACGAAGAAAGTAGTGGCCAAACGTCCTGTGTAAACAATACTCCATTCCTCATCCCAGTGGTCTTCCATGTATTGCACAACAATGGGCCGGAGAACGTGAGTGAAGCACAAATTGATGAGGCATTGTCCCAAATGAATCTGCAATTCGCAGGGGGTGAAGGAGGCTTCAATACCCAAATTCAATTTACCCGCGCCAGAATTGATCCAAATGGTAACTGCACAAGCGGGATAAATCGCATATTTACCAGCACACCTGATGTGACTTGGGTAACTATTATGAAGACGTTACGATGAAAAACCTGAGTCGCTGGCCTACCGATCGTTATGTAAACATCTGGATAGTTCGTTGTATACTGCCTGACAATGATTGTACCGATAACGGTGGCACACTCGGTTATGCTTACCTCCCTCCGGTTTCTGCTCAGGTAGACGGGATAGTTGTAGCCCACAAATTCCTTGGAACCACAGGGACGGCGAGTGGAAATAATACAAATCCACTCACGCACGAAATGGGGCATTATCTTTCCCTTTATCACGTTTGGTGGACGGACGGGTTTTCTACTTGTTCACACTTTTGCCATGAAGAAAACGAATGTATGGCTCAAGGAGATAAAGTATGTGATACTCAAAGGTGTGCTGGGCCATGGTTTACCTCTAATTGTGCGCCACAACCAACGGATTGCAACAATGTTTGCCCCGGTTCGCCTGCAGCAGCAGATATCTACCCAAAAGATAACTATATGTCCTATTCCCATGCCTGCCAAGATCGTTTCACCGAGTGTCAGTCTGCACGAATGAAATTTGCCCTCGAAAACTATCGGCAGGGACTGTGGTCGGAATCTAATCTTACCTGTACAGGCGCGAGCGGTTTCTTTGGCAATGACATTGTTATTCAGACGAACACTAACTGGGCAACGGCCAATCTACCTAATGGCGGGAACATTACGATAACTGGTACATTGACCATTCAACCCGACCCTGCTACTCCCAATATCCCTGTTGTACTCAATATCGGAGCGGGCGTGACGGTTCATTTCTGTGAAAGTGGGAAATTGGTAGTGAAACCTAATGCTATACTTGACCTTTCAGGCATGTTGACCAATAGTTGCAATGGCCAGTGGAATGGTGTAGAAGTTTGGGGCGACAACACCAAGTCTCAATATGTGCAGAACGGAAGGCGGTGGCAGGGGCGTTTAGTGGGTCGTAGCGGGGCAGTAATAGAAAACGCAAAAACCGGCGCACAGCTTTGGGGGCCGGATTATTATGCTAATGCCGGAGGTCAGATTTCGTGCACGGGTACAACGTTCAGGAACAACTTGCGTGGTGTTGAGTTTGCGCCGTATGAGAATTTTTGGCCGTTTTCAGTTCCTGCCGGATGGCTCAACGATGTCAGGGACTACCTTGGCTCGTTTACAGGATGCACCTTTGTCACCAACGACGATTATGTCGGTACGCAACAGTTTAACGCATTTTTGCACATGACAGGCGTACGGGGTGTTCGGGTGTCAGGATCGTCATTCGCCAACAGTCGTACCATCACGAGCAGCAACTTTGTTGACTGGGGTTACGGTATATTTGCCACCGATGCGGGTTTTAACGTGACAGCCACGCCTGTGGGAAATACTTATCCACCAAGTTCATACATTGCTTCCGGATTTAATAACCTTGGATATGGCATTTACACGGCCAATACCACGGGAAACAAGCCTTATTCTGTGCAGCAGGCAAATTTCAATGGCTGTTTTGTGGGGCTTTACAATAAAGGCGTATCGGCAGGGGTGACGCTTTTTAACACCTTCAACCTAGGCAATGTGCCGTCCACCACTGTTATCCCGATCACGCCGCTCGGTTCCTCTACACAGCAGGACCAAGTGGGCGTCATGTTCGAGAACGCTATATCCGGGTTTACGTTTGAAGAGAATGACTTTTTGAAGGTAAGTGGCAACGTGACTAACACCATCGGCAGTATTTGCAAGAACACGGGTACTTTCAACAATGTTGTGCGCAAAAACCGATACACAGGCATCTCGCACGGCAATGTGGCCAATGATAATAACGCCGTGAATTTTGTCGCTCCGCCGCGAGGATTAAATTACCTGTGCAACGAAAACACCAATGTCGGCACATATGATTTTTTGGTCACAAACGGAGAAATCAGGAGCAGGCAGGGTATTTTTGTTTCATTCACCCCTCCGAACACTTATGTGTATAATGCCGCAGGCAACAAATTTTCTTACCTTCCCGGAACCACACAGTCTGACTTCAAAAATTCGGGAGCAGGTCTGACGTACTACTACGATCCGAACAAGCCCAATCAGGAGCCGATTGATATTTCGGCAGGGATTACCAAGGTACCTGTGTTAAACCCCAACGATTGCCTGAGCAACTATTGCAAGCCGCCCTGTAAATCCGACACGGAACTTGAACAGATCAAGAATGAGTACTACACAGATCGCAGCATATGGGAAGGTCTGAAAGCCGATTATGCGACCGCTCCCACATCGCAAAAGGCAGAAGGCATCGCGTACCGTCAGAGCCGCATGGACGCTGCCGCCTATATGATTGTGCTGCACGAACTGCACGATACCCTTGATTTCTCTATTGATACCCTGCGCAAGTGGGTGGGCAATATGCATAGCCTCGAGTCTGACCTTTGGTTAGCATCCGATTATGTCCGTACCGGAGAAACTAATGCAGCGACAACCTTGCTCAACGCCGCGCCTGCCAAGTACCAGTTGGACAGCGAAAGCCAGGGTGCGCTCAATGCGTTCAAGTCTGTACTTGATTTATTGTCCGGCAAATCGGTCTATGCATTAGATGAAACAACGCGCAACGGGCTTGCGACTTATGCCGCGTCGGAGGGTCATGCTGCAGGGGTGGCACAAAACATCCTGACTTGGTACGGCACGCACTATCCGCCTGCCTACATGCTTTATGCTTCAGAGGAACGGGACAATAAGCCGGCAGGCAGTACAAATAGTTTGGAAAGGAAAGTAATAGTCATCCCCAATCCAAGTGTCGGGCCGGTTACGCTGCGTTTTATTCTACCAAATGGTGCTCAGGGTGCTTCTTTGCGCGTATCGGATGTGAACGGACGCTTAGTGCAAGGCTTTGATGCCCTGTCATCCAACGGAGAAGTCAGCATGATCTTTGCCACACCAGGCATGTATTTCTATCTATTAATGGCCGATGGCCGTTTGGTAGAATCCGGCAAAATCATGATCCAGCGATAAGTTATTCTTTCACCTACCCGATTGGTTGTTGCAGCAGCCAATCGGGCATTTTCACATTTATCAAGATGAGATATTTAATCATATTGATCTGTTGTCTTGCCCTTCTCAGGGCAAATGCACAACAAGGATATTCCAAGGTTTATGATTTTGACAGGCCGGGCGTGAGTTTTTTTAATATCAAAGCACAGAATGACACGCTCCTTGTCTTTGGGCCTGTTTATCACGAATCAATTCCAAATTTACAAGGGCTGTTCTTTGCTCAATTGGACACTTTGGGTAACTTGTTAACTTACCACACCGCATTTGATAGCCTTGGTGGAGATTTTTCCGCGTGGCCACATTGTAGTATACATAAATTGAACGACGGGTTGGGCTATGTCATCCCCGCAGGCAGTTTTACACGTTCTACAGGCATACTTTGCTTTGTCAACAACGAAGGGCAGTTCACCAAAATAGTTGAACATTCTGATACTACCTCACAAACAGAGATTTATAATACTTTGATTGAGACGAGTAATGGATTATTGCTGTTTGGTATGAAGTCAAGACTTGACTATCGTGTCGATGTTTTTGTCATGAAAACCGACAAGCAGGGCAATAAACTCTGGGAAAAATACTATGATAGCCCAGGGAGGCAGTGGTTATTGGGAGATGTTTATAAAGAAAATGACAATCAATATCTTATCGGTGTGGGGACAACCAAACCTCAGAATACCCCTTTCGATCAATTGGATTATCAAACTGTTTTTTTCAGGATTGATAGTTTAGGTAACAAGTTATGGCAATGGGAAAGTTTAATAAACCTGAATCAATTTGGCCCAAGCACTATACACAAAAACAATCAAGGGCATTGGATGTATGGAGATGGCGAAATACAGGTATTTGCAAATCAAGGCTACATTACCAAAAACACCAAAATTGTAATAAGAGATGAAGACTTTAATTTAATGACGGAAAAAATTGTTTCACCTCCATATTCAGAAGTAAACGGTTTTGTTGAAATCCTGCCTACTCAAGATGGCAATTGGCTTGGGGTTGGTTCCATGACTACCCCCCCACTC
>JANRLZ010000436.1:0-10710 GCA_033762055.1 Saprospiraceae bacterium | reverse complement strand
ATTGCTGTGGATGTTGTCGCAGGCGTTTTGCAGTTTGCTAAAAAGCAAATGGCAAAAAATATGGCGAAGAAGACGGGTGGTATTTTCATGTATTGAATTTTCTAACCGGATGATGGAGAGCGAGCTTCAACAATCAATTATTTTCTGTTATCGCCACGCTTTTTCTACCAGATCCCAGGTGTCCCATACTTTTTTTACTCCTGCTTTGAAGGCTTCGCCGTCGTGGCCTGTTTCGAGTTGTTTGAACAACACGTGCATTTCGCCACGAAGCTCAGGATGCCGGTCGGTAAAGGGCAACAAAGCCAGCCAGGCGGCGCAATGTTGTTTGAAACCATCGGCAAAGTTGGCGGGACACCCGTTGAAAGGGATGGATTCGAGGGCTGAAACGTAGTTTTTGATGGTTTCGCTCATCGAGATACGTTCGCAGGCATGGTTGCGCAGCCGTCCCAGCGAATCATCAAGAGCGATCACATTTTGCATGCAAAGTTCCTGCGTCGTCGGCGCTTTGATACGAATGTAAAAACGCGAAGGACATTTGAGTGATACGCCGCTTTCGCTGGTCAGCTCGTGTTTCCACCCCCAGGTATTAAAATTCAGGCCGTACAACCCCGGCTCGGGCGGAATGCCGCCGGGTACGGCGACACGCAGGGTTTTACCCTTGAAAAACAGGTTTTTACCTTCTTCCAACGTGAGATGGCGGATTATTTTGCGTTCGCCATTTTCCACCTTAAACAATCCGCAATCAATCATGGGCAGTTTTTTTAGCGGTTCGGTAAAAGGGATCTCGAACGCTTCCGCGGCATGCACTGCGGAAATAACCATCGAATCTGCGGCCAACACCGGCATCCGAAGCGTTTTTTGCACAGAAGCCGTCCATTCGAGCAGGGCCGGATACAAATCCCTGACAGCCTGGCCTTTTTGCCTGGCTTCGTATAACTCGCGCAGTTTCTTGCCGAACAGGCTGGAGGCAATAAAGCCCCGGTTGTTGTTTTGCAAATGCCAGTCGCGCGTTGTCTGTGCGGCGTGTTGGGGGAAATATTGCCAGACAAAAAGGTCGTACACCGCCCAGGTCATATACTCATTGAAACAGTCGGCATGGGTATAGCCCGATTTATTGTCCCAAAGTTTGTACTTGAAATTTCGTGCAATCAGTTTGGCATGCTGCCTGGAAACAGGATTTACATAGCCATGATTCATTTCGGTAAAAAGCATGTGAATGTCGGAAGCCTGTTGGGCGTCATCTGTTCCGGAGTTTTCATCCGGCGCAATCAGGGAAATGGCCAGGGTGGCAAAATCGGCGGAAGTGGTTTTGTCGAGGTTCCGGTGACAATTCATGCGGTTTACGAGCGGCGACAACACCACCAGGTTTTTTTCATTTTGTTGAAATACGCCAAATTCTTCTTCCAGGAACCGGCGCATTTCGTCCATCATAAAATAGGATCGGTAGCGACGTACAATTCCGTCGTAATAAGGTTGGTGTGACTGATAAAAATCATGGAAACCCGATTTCTTATAAAAATCCTGCACCAGTGCGAGGTGATCGTCGAAGGGTTTTTGGCCCTGGTTGGCGTAAAAAGGAAAGGAACGCCGGATGACTCCGTCGGCTCCGATCTCAAACGCAAAAGCATCGGTGCGGAAACTCAGGTATTCCGCCCAGCGTTCGCGTGAGTAATTGACTTTTTCGAGTAGGGGATGGGTTTTCATCCCTTTGAAATGCGCCATCACTTCTTCATAATAAGGCGTTCCTTTTTGCACCTCCAGCGGATCGGAAATTCCGTAGGGGGTGAGGGCGAGGATGACGTTGGCGAGTTCGTAGGTTTCGGAGAAAACGATGTTGTTGTTGTCCGTCTGGGCATGCGACGAAACGACAAAAGCAATAAGGGCGACCGGCAGAAAGATTGATTTTAGCATGAAAGTTCGTGGTTGATTAAAAACATGTCTGGATTTTTCTGATCCAGCAAAAGCGATAGTTGTGCCGCCTGCATCTGTCCACACAACGGGATTCGCGTTCGACCCATCCAACGCTCACGTTCGCAACGTCTTCCTCCCGCCAAAGACAGAACTTCCTCACTCCGAACGGAGTGACTCAACCGGATTGGCCAGTGCGGCCTTTACACTCTGAAAACTCACGGTCAAAAACGCGATCAGAACGGCCAGAACGCCCGCGCCGGCAAACATCCACCATTCCATTTCGATGCGATAGGCGAAGTCGGACAGCCATTTTTCCATAAAATAATATGCCAGGGGCGAAGCGATGAGGATAGCAATGCCGACAAGGATCAAAAAGTCTTTGGCCAGAAGTCCGGTCAGTCCCGACACATTGGCGCCCAGCACTTTACGGATGCCGATTTCCTTGGTGCGGCGTTCGGCAGCGTGGGTAGCCAGGCCAAACAAACCCATGCAGGCAATAAAGATGGCAGCCAGCGCCGCCCAGACCAGCATGGATTGCCGCCGCGCATCCTCGGCATAAAACAAGGCCAGTTGGTCGTCGAGAAAGTGATACTCAAGCGGATGCTCCGGATCAATGGCAAGCAATGCAGCTTCCATTTTTTCCAACGTACCCGGAATGTCGCCGGCTTCAACACGGGAAGTAAAGTAATCAATCCGGTGCACCGGATTGTCCTGATAAGCCATCACGAGCGGGGCTATTTTTTCCCGAAGGGTTTGATAGTGAAAATCTTTTGCTATACCAACAACCCGTGCGTGGAATACCTTCCCGCCCCGAAGCGGCGAATAGGTACCCTCAAAAGCACGTTCCGGAATTTCGATGGCCTGGCCGGAGGCGGTTTCTATGCCAAGCAGGTTGGCCGCTGTTTCATTGAGGATGACCGATGACGTATCGCCCGAGCCGCTGAATGCCTGACCTTGTAGTAGTTCGATGTCAAAGGTGTTAAAAAACGCTTCGTCCACCCCCAGAAAATAGGCAGTTTTATGTTCTTCGTTGCTGCCTTCAGGTTTGAGTTTGACGGTCGGGATGGTTTTCCATTCGCCGGGTACGCGCGATGTGACCGAAACGTTGCGAACGCCAGGTATTTTTGAAAACTCAGCCTGAACGGTTTCCGAACTGTTCCGGATTTTACCGCTGTTGATATCCACCACTACCAGCAAGTCTTTTTTGAACCCCAGGTCTTTGTTATACAAAAAATGCACCTGCCGGTAAAGGGCAATGGTCGAAATGATCATCACGACCGATACCGAAAACTGAAATACTACCAGCGATTTTCGCAATGATGCATCGCTGCTGCGGGTCATTTTTTTCAACAACAAGGCCGGACTGAATCTCGACATCAATAGTGAGGGATAACTGCCTGCGAACAGACCCGTTGTCAGCAGTACACCCAGCGCCATCAGCCAAACATACAGTGGCGTGGTATGATCGAGCGATAGATCTTTTTCCATGAATTGATTGAACGAGGGCAACAGCAGGTTGACCAATACAATCGCCAGTACAAACGAAACCGCCGTTACAACCACCGATTCGGTCATGAACTGAACGAGCAACTGTTTTCGGAAGGCCCCGGCAGTTTTTCGCACGCCAATTTCCTTGCTCCGATTCGTGGCTTTGGCCGTTGTCAGGTTCATGTAATTGATACAGGCAAGCAAAAGCACAAAAAGGGCGACCGCCCCGAATATTTTCAGGTAAAAGAGCGAACCGCTGCTCATCGCCGCTACATTGGAGTTGCGGGCGCTGTCTACAATGCCTTCCGAATACAGGTGAATATCTTTCAGGGCTTGCAGACTATAAGTCATAGTAGCGCCTTCTTCCGGGTCGGGGTGCTCCGCCACCAGTTGTGTGAGTTTGGGTGCGACCGCTTTAGGATCAACATTTTTCCCCAGCAAAACGTAAGTGGCAAACTCGTTGGACGACCAGTCGGCCATCGCATTTTTTCTGAAATTGCTGTCTGCCAGAAAAGTGGCTTCCGAAATAATGAGCGGAAAATCAAAACTGGAGTTGCGCGGATGATTTTTCAATACCGCTGTAATTTTCAGCGGCGCTTCCTGAAAATCCATGCGCATGATTTTACCCAAAACATGGCTGGTATGAAAATATCGCTGCGCCAATTCCTCGGTAACAACTATTGAGTTGGGTTCTTTCAAAGCGCTGCGCGGGTCGCCTTCCAGGGCTTCGAAATCAAATATTTCCATCAAACCATTGTCGGCGAGGGTCATCAGTTCATGCACTTTGTAGCCGGGTTTGTCGGGGTTCATCAGGTTGGAGCGGCCAAACCGGGCGATACGGGCGGTGTTGGCGATTTCGCCGATGTTTTTCTTTGCATCCTCTGCCAGCCGGTAACTGGAGCCGGCAAGGTTGAGGGCTTCATTTTTTGTCTTCCGATGTTCAATGACCCGAAATATCCGCTCTTCCTGTGCATGATGCCGGTCGAAAGTCAGTTCGTCCATCAAATACAGACCCAGCAGGAGCGCGCAACTCAGTCCGAAAGTGAGCCCGGCAACATTGAGCCAGGTGTGAAGTTTGTTCCTGCTGAAATTGCGCAGTGCGATGGTGAGATAGTTTTTGAACATAGCAGCATTTAGTTGAAAATTTATGGACAAGCAGCGTTTGCGCAGATACGTTTCATTCGTTTCTCAAACTCTTGACCGGATTGGCCAGGGCGGCCTTCAGTGATTGTACCCCTATGGTGAGCAGCCCCAATAGCAGAAGTACCGCCGTACAACCGCCCAGAATTAGTCCGCCGACGGTGATCCGAACGGCAAACAAGCTCAAAATCTGATTAGACAACAGATAGCCCAGTGGCAACGCTATCACAACTGCTATGGCCAGCAGTAGTAGAAAATGACGCGATAGCAACAGCATGACCTCCATAATATTCGCTCCCAATACTTTGCGAATACCGATTTCTTTCACCTTCATACTGGTAACATAAGTAACCATGCCCAACAGCCCCAGACAGGCCAGCGAAAGTCCCAACAGCGCAAAAAAGCCCAGCAGTCCACTCAAAAGTTCGATGTCGCGGTAGGCGTTGCGCATTTTTTCTTCCATGAAATCGGGTTCGAACGGATGTATTCCGTCTACTTTTTTCCAAATGCTTTCAAGTGCTGCAAGCGCAGTACCGGGGTCGCCGGGATGCAAGCGCACATGCATGATGTTGGATTGTTGGGGGACAAAACGCAGGGCAAATGGTTGAATTTGATCTTTCAGGGGGCGGTAATAAAAATCACGCAGTACACCTTGTACGGTCACAGGCAGGGAATCGCTGAGCCATAGGGTTTGCCCGATGGCTTGGTTGGGATCGCCCAAGCCTAAATGTTTCACCGCTTTTTCGTTTAGCAGGATGTATTGCTCCCGCTTCGGGTTGGCGTCTGACGGGAAGTTTTCGCCGGCCGCCAACTGTAAACCCATTACGGGGATATAATTCAAATCGGCTGAAATTTGGTGAATGGGTATTTTATCACCACTGCGCACCACCTGGATTTCGCCGCCTTGCAGGCTGTTGCCTGCGATAAGGATGGATGCAGTTGTCACGCCACTCACCTGGTGGTTCTGAGCAATTTCAGCGGCAAGGGTGGCGGAATCATTGCCTTTTAGTTCAAATGTGACTAAATTTTCCTTCTCAAAACCGTAATCAACCACTGCCAGAAATCGCAGTTGGCTCCAAAGCGTTGCCACGACAATCATAAAAATGAGCGACACGGTGAATTGTCCGGTCGCCATCAATTTGCTCCAGCCAAACCGGGGCGTCCCCCCTTTTTGATCGCTCAATTCGCCCCGTATGACGGTCGCCGGTCGCGTTTTCGCCATTCTTCGAGCGGGCAACCATCCGGCAAAAAGCCCAACGGTTACGCCAAAAAGTATAAAAACCACCCAACTAATCGCATCGGCATGAAAAGAGATAGGGGCCGACCCCCGCATCTTTAATTCGGACAGGATTTGGGTTTTTATATAATGGTTGATGCCATGATGCAGCAACCATGCAAGGCATAGCGCTAAAAGCGCCGTCAAAACGGCCTCTACCAAAAAAAGACGGGTTACATCACGTTCGCCGGCGCCCATGACTTTTCGCACACCTACTTCTTTGCTGCGCGCCCAGGCACGCGCAATAGCGAGATTGGCGTAGTTGATACCGGGAAAAATGATGAGCAACGCTACAAAAGCCCCCAACCCCCAGATAAAAAACCAGGGTACTCCAAACCCTATTTCATTGTGCAACATCTCAGGCATTGGGGTAATATTATCTAATCTTTGGGCAAAAAGGTGGAGTTTCTCCCCCTTTTCATCTGGTTTTGTGTACTTTTCAGATACTACCGACAATGCATATTCAAGATCAGACTTTTGTTTTTCCGGTTGTAGCACCACATAATTTAGCGACATGTACCGATTTTCCCAGTTATCTATAATATTGTTCACTGCCTCATCCGGCGTATAAGTATGCTCCTTTGCAATAATTGTACTTACCGATACGAGACAGTCAAACCCAATATGCGACTTGCCGAGTGGCGGTAGTGCAATGCCGGTTACTCGAAATACTCCCCAGTTTTTGAGGGTCAACATCTGCCCCATCGGATCCTGATTCCCGAAAAACCGGGCCGCCACTTGTTTATTCAGCACGATGCTGTTTGGTTCAGTCAGTGCGGTAGCCGGATCACCCGATTCCAACTGAAAGCCAAAAACTTGAAAAAACGACGGCTCAGTGAAATAACCATCCAGTTGAAAAGTCAGGTTAGCACTTGTAGTTGCATCCTGATCATTCAACCCTCGTACAAGGCGAACCGCATTTTCCACTCCGGAAAATTCTCGACGCAATGTTTCTCCCAACGGGTAAGGCGAAGTGGCAAATTTCCCGCGCCCACCTTCGTCGAGGGTATAAGCCTGGCTCAATATGCGATAGGTACGCCCGGTGGCCGGGTGGAACTTCTCGTAACCCAATTGGTCGCGGATAATGAGAATCACAGACAAGCAGGCCGACATACCAAGTGCCAGCCCGAATACATTGATGGCGGTAAAAACCGGGGTTTTACGCAGGTTGCGCAGGGCAATGGTAAGATAGTTTTGTATCATAACTAAAAGTTGGTTGTACCACCAGTGCTCATCGAAATAAAGATCAATAATCCATTCCTCCGCGAGTTCATCCCGCTGAAGTCGGGATGTCGTCACTCCGAACGGAGTGACTCAACCGGATTGGCCAGTGCAGCCTTTACACTCTGAAAACTCACGGTCAAAAAAGCAATCAGGACAGCCAGAACGCCCGCTCCGGCAAACATCCACCATTCCATTTCAATACGATAGGCAAAATCGGCCAACCATTTATCCATAAAATAATACGCCAGGGGCGAAGCGACGACGATTGCGATGAATACCAGTTTCAAAAAATCTTTGGCCAACAACCCGGTAATACCCGCTACCCCGGCGCCCAATACTTTACGAATACCGATTTCTTTGGTGCGCTGCTCGGCAGCGAAAGCAGCCAGTGCGAACAAGCCCAGACACGAAATCAGGATGGCAATCGTGGTCAGGCTGCCTACCATACCGGCCATTTGACGGTCGGCTTTGTAGTTTTTCTGGAAATCATCGTCGAGGAAAGTGTAAGCAAATGGCTCGCCCGGAACCAGCCGGCTCCAGGCCGACTCTACCGAACCGAGCAGCGAAGGGATGTCGCTGCCCGCTTGCGCCCGTGCAATCAGGTAACTGTAATGCGGGCGGTTATTCCGCTCAAAAGCATACGGTTCAATGACTTCATGCATGTTTTCAAAATGAAAATCGCGCACCACCCCGACAATTTCATAGCGAAAATCCTGGCCTTCCCAGGTTACAATCATCGTTTGTCCGATGGCTGCCTGCGGCGTTGCAAAGCCGTATTTTTTTGCCGCTGTTTCATTCACAACGATCCGGTTGAGCGTATCGGCCGGAAATTCGCGGGAAAACAAACGCCCGGCCAGCACTTTTACCCCCAGGGTATTCAAAAAGTCAACATCCACCCGGTTGCGGCGTGTGCCGACCGATTGCTCCATGGTTTGTCCTTCCCGACGGAAACCGGAATCGGAAGCATTCATGATGCCCGGATAAAAATGCGAGGCACCTACGTTTGCCAGGCGGCTGTCGCGTTCCAGTTCGGCTTTCAACGCAGGGTATGCCGCCTTGGCGGCAGCGCTGGTGAGGGGCAATACCAACTGGTGATCGCGATAAAACCCTAAATCGGCGGTTTGCATAAAACGCATTTGTGCGCCGATGACAAAGGATGCCAAAATCAATCCCGCCGAAATGACAAACTGAAATACCACCAGGGTTTTGCGCAAACGGACCGCAGAAAGATGATTGCCCAAACGACCTTTCAAAACATCTACCGGACGAAACGACGACAGGTAAAAGGCCGGGTAAATACCAGCCAGCAGACCTGTCAGCAACGACATGCCGAATAAACCGGCAAACAGTCCGGGCATTTTGGAAACGGACAGCGAGAGATTTTGCTCCGTCAGTTCATTGAAAAAGGGCAGTATGGCGTATGCCAGGCCCAGCGCTGCTAAAAAAGAGACCGAGGTCGCAATCACAGATTCTCCCAGAAACTGTCGGATCAGACTGCCCTGGCCGGCGCCGACCGACTTGCGAACGCCTACCTCGCCGGCCCGCTTTGCCGAACGCGCCGTGGAAAGATTCATAAAGTTGACACAGGCCAACAACAAGGTGAACAAGGCAATAGAGCCCAGTATATACAAGTAGGTCTTGCTGCCCGTAGCGCCCGTTTGTCCGGCTTTTCCTACATCTGAAAGATAGGCCTCGCGAAGCGGCATCAGAAACTGCTTTTTGCGGTAGCCGTGGTCTTTGAGATGGGGTGTCACGTATTTGTCTACAAATGCGGGCAGTTTGGCTTCCAGTGCCTTGCCGTCCGTACCGGGTCGAAGGCGGACGAAGGTGGCAAACATGTTGTTACCGCCGAGACTGGTGTTGGTTCTGACAAACTCCCCGATCCCGCCCGAGTAGAGCGACATAAAAAAACGACCTTTCAGCTGCGTGGGCGCATCCGGCAATTTTACCACACCTGTTACGCGAAAATCCATTTCTCCTCCTTCAAACCAGTCGTGGCTGATACGCAGGATACGCCCCAGGGCGGGTTGATCGTCAAAAAATTTCCGTGCCATCTCTTCCAGGATTACGACCGTACCGGGTTCACGCAAAGCCGTGGCCGGTTCGCCTTCCACAAATGTGTAGCGAAACATCTCGAAATAGGTGGAATCAACAAACATGCCTTTCGGCTCGGAGAAGGTTGCCCGTACCACACCGCCTTCCATGCTGCGGATCAGGGTTTTCTCCTGTTGAAAAATACGATGCACCCGCACGGTCTTTTCTATTTCGCCAAACTCCTGCTGCAAGGCAGCCGCAAGCGGCGATGGCGAGTTGAAAGAAGCCTCCTCGCGGTTATCATCTGCACCCTGCAGGTTCACAAAAACCGTCCCCACACGGTAAAGGTCTTCCACCCGTTCGTGGTGGTGGTCGTAATGTGTTTCGTTGTATATATGCAGCGCAGCGATCAGGCAACATGCCAGCCCGATCGACAACCCGAATATGTTGATGAGGGTAAGGCCGGGTTGTTTATACAAGTTACGCAGGGCAATTTTAAGGTAATTGTTCAGCATGAATCACAGCGATTTAGTTGCATGGCGACTGATGTCACTACCTGTAAGAGACAAGGCATGTGCCACTTGATTAACCTGTTTATAGTCAATGTTTTACAAAAAACACCCCTGTCCGAAAACGGACAGGGGTGTATCATTATCGGACATGGAATCGGGAGACATCGGGAATTGGAGGATACCTGGTATTTTTGCGAAAACCCGGGCAAAAATCCTTTTATTCACTTTATGAATATCCCTTCCTTCTACCGAAAATGGAAGAATTATGTAAGAGAGAAACAGACAGCGGCTTAAAGAAGAAATACCTTGACGCCCTGAAAAAGGCAAAAAAGTAATAATTTCCCTAATCCTGAATTTCACATGCTGATCCGCACCGCCACACCCGCCGACATACCCTCCATGATGCAGATTCGACTGGCTGTCAGGGAGAACGTATTGTCCAACCCCGATCTGGTCACCGAAGCAGATTGCCTTGAATTCATTAACCGGCGCGGAAAAGGCTGGGTATGCGAAACAGAGGAAGGGATTGCCGGCTTCGCCATCGCTGATTTGCAGGACGACAATATCTGGGCGCTTTTCATCGCACCGGAGTACGAAGGGCGCAGTATCGGGCGAAAGTTACACGATACGATGCTCGGCTGGTATTTTGAACAGGGGAAGGAACAGGTGTGGCTCGGCACGGCCCCCGGTACCCGCGCCGCCGATTTTTACAGAAAGGCGGGCTGGCGCGAAAGCGGATTACATGGCAACAATGAAATCAAATTTGAAATGACCCGGGAAAGATGGCTGGGAAACAGGAGCTGAACGAAGAAAAATCAGACAGGCTTCATTCCCCCCCGATAATCTGCTTTAGTAAAGCGGCATCTACTTCCCCGCCGGCAAAGTCGTCGAAAGCGCGTTCGGTAACTTTAATGATGTGGCCGGCAATAAAGGGCGCGCCTTCCCGGGCGCCCTGCTCCGAATCCTTGATACAGCACTCCCATTCAAGCACCGCCCAGCCACGGTAGCCGTATTGCGCCATTTTGGAAAAAACGGATTTAAAATCAACCTGCCCGTCGCCCGGCGACCGAAAACGACCGGGGCGATCCACCCAGTCCTGGTACCCGCCATACACACCACTGCGAC
>JANRLZ010000435.1:0-14853 GCA_033762055.1 Saprospiraceae bacterium | reverse complement strand
CCAGCGATCATTTGTAGCGCTGATCTTTTGAACTCTTCGTCGTATTTTCGACGGGATGGTTTGTCGAACAAGGTGGCTTTCTTTTTCATCGTTGCACAAAATTAAGAGAGTTTTGTGTCCGGAAAAATTAGACCATCTCAGATGGGGTTGAGGGGTTGAGAGGTTGAGAAGGTTGAGAGGGTTGAGGGGTTGAGAGGTTGAGAAGGTTGAGAAGGTTGAGAGGGTTGAGAGGGTTGAGAGGGTGAGGGGTTGAGAAGGTTGAGGGTAAGGGTTGGGGCTTTCGGTGGCGAAAAATTCAGGAACAAATGACAGGGCGAATATGGGAATAAGTTGTTTGCATGGGTTAATTTTTCGGCGGCTTCGGATTATTTATAACCGGATTTCCAGCAGGATTGCAGCTTAATATTATTTTTGCACGACCATTCCCCCCGGCGTATACCGTTTATCCATATTTGATTGCCTGCAGGATATTGGAGATTTCGCCGGGGAAGTTTTTTGTTAATTTGGAGATATTTTTAATTGACTCTGGGGATGTTTCTCATGAACCCGGAGATATTTTTAATTGACTCTGGGGATGTTTCCCATGAAACCGGGGATATTTTTAATTGACTCTGGGGATGTTTCCCATGAAACCGGGGATATTTTTAATTGACTCTGGGGATATTTCCCATGAACCCGTGGATATTTTTAATTGACTCTGGGGGTATTTCCCATGAACCCGGGGATATTTTTGATTGACCCCGAGGATATTTTTCATGGCATAGGGAATGCTTTTATGGGCTGAAGGGAGTTTTTTGACGACTTGGCGGGGATGTATTTGCCCACCTAAAGCCAGGTGTTTTTCATTTGAAGTTACATTTTATTATTTGCAGAAATCTATTATCAGACGGGCAAGGGGATGATACCCTGTTCCCGGGAAATCAAATCGCCTGGCGCCCACGGGCCGGGAAAAGTGGCAACTGGAAATTAAACAATTCAAATCATATGAAGCATGACATCTTTACATTTTTGATTAATCCCTTCCGATTTATCGCAAAGTACGGCTGCATTTTAATAGCAGTAATTTATGCGACATCCCTTCATGCCCAAAGAACCCTTGCAGAAGATCTGTGGTATCGCAGCAGCGGACAGGTATTTACGCCGGAAGCAAAGTCAGACGAATGGTTCATTGGCTTTGAAAAGGATACCGACCTCGCAACTGCCATCGCGGCCATAAACGGCGAAGGCGTTTTCGAGCCGGTGCAACCCACGCAGATACACAAACCCTTTCATGCGGTAAAAGTCAGGCTCAAATCGGCAGTGGCACAAAGCGCCGTGGAAAAAGAATTGCTCCGGACAAGGTGGCTCTCGAAACCGGAAGTGTTGTACTTGCGCGATGTGCTGACCCTGGACGGTGAAGATATGCTGGTGGGAAACATCATCATGGCAGCGCCGTTGTCAGCATTGAACAGCGGCACGGCAAAGGCTTATTTATCCAGCAACGGGTATGTCTATGATATTTTGCGTTTTGGCAACCTGGAGATGTACAGCATCCGGCTGGGGCGCGAGAGTGAAATTTTTCATACCATCCATGAAATGGAAGCAAGCCAATTGTTTGAATATGTAGAGCCGGATATCATTGGAACAGGACAGATTGATTTGATCCCCAATGACCAGTATTTTAGTAACCAGTGGTTTTTAAATCAGAGTAATGATAAAGACATCGATGCTCCTGAAGCCTGGGATATTACTACCGGCGTGGCGGGAGTCCGGGTGGCTGTCATTGACGGTAACGGGTACGACCTATCACATACCGAACTGTCCGGTAAACTGATTTCACCCTACGATGCGGTAAACAATAACAGCAATCCGACGCCCGAAAATGAGCATGCCAATCATGGTACCCCCTGTGCAGGGCTGATTGGTGCACGCACCAACAACAGCACAGGCGTTGCCGGGGTAGGATATAATGTGACCGTAGTACCGGTCAATATCGGCTATAATGCTGCCAGTGGCGGTGGATTCAGTACCTCTGCTTCAATCATGGCAGCCGCTTGTTCCCACGTTTCCGGTGTAGCGGGAGTAGTTGCAGTCAGCAATAGTTACACTTTGGGATCCTGGGCCCACAACAATTCGACTGTTCGGAATGCTTTTGCCAATATGCGTACACAATCGCGCAACGGTCTTGGCGCCGTCGTCCTGGCTTCAACGGGCAACGACAGCAATGGCTCCGTCAGCCCGGCGCCGGCAGGTTACCCCCTGGTCATCGGGATAGGTTCCTCTGATCAAAGCGACACCCGCGCTTCCTACTCCAACTACGGCGACTCTCTGGAGGTCATGGCGCCGGGGGTAAGTACCTATACCCTTGATCGTACCGGCAGCGCCGGCTACGAATCGGGAAGCTACACCAACTTTAACGGTACCTCGGCGGCCTGCCCGGTCGCAGCCGGTGTGGTCGGGCTGATGGCATCGGCCAACACAAGTCTGACAGGCGGTCAACTGGCGGCCTATTTGCAACAATGTTGTGAAAAAGTAGGGGGGTACAATTATACCAATACGGCAGGGCGGCCGCACGGTACCTGGAACAACCAGATGGGCTATGGCCGGATCAATGCCCGGACGGCAGTTCAACTGGCTACGGGAGGTAGTTCGGGCGGATGCAGCGGCACGGTTACCCTGACAACTTGCAGTGGCGATATCAGCGATGGCAGCGGAAGTTCAAATTACAACAACAATCTGGATTGTCGCTGGCTGATTCAACCTTCAGGCGCAAGCGCGATAACCCTGAATTTCCAGGCTTTTGATATCGAGCTTAACTACGATTTTGTGATCGTTTACAACGGAGCAAATACAAATGCGCCGATTCTCGGTTCATTTACCGGGAATAGTATTCCTTCTTCCATAACCGGAGGAGGCGTGATACTCGTGCGATTTGTCACCGACGGAAGCCTCAGTCGCCCGGGATGGTCTTTATCATATAATTGCTCGTCGGGTTGTTCCGGCATTACCAACCTTACCTCGTGTACCGGCAATTTTACCGATGGCAGTGGCAGCAATAATTATTCTGATTATCAGGACTGTGCCTGGCGAATTCAACCGCCCGGCGCAGGTTCCATCACACTTTCATTCAGCGCCTTTGCAACGGAGAGTTGCTGTGATGCGGTATATATATACGATGGCCCCGATGTCAATTCGCCGCTGATTGCGTCGTTTGCAGGCAGTAGCATTCCGCCGGCAGTTACCTCCTCCGGCGGTGTCATGTATGTGCGTTTTGTTACCGATTACTCGGTGACATACAGCGGCTGGGCGGCTTCCTATACCTGTTCGACAGGTTGTAGCGGCAATGTTAACCTGAGCGCATGCACCGGAACCATCAGCGACGGCAGCGGGAGTGCTTTTTATTCCAATTATCAAAGTTGTACCTGGCTGATTCAGCCGCCGGGGGCATCCAGTATCACGCTGAATTTTACCAGTTTTATTACCGAAGGCGGTTACGATTACGTTCGCGTATATGATGGAAACAGCACGAATGCGCCCCTGCTGGGTAGTTATTCCGGAACCACGCTTCCTGCTTCCGTCAGTTCGTCAACCGGTGTTATGTTTGTCACATTTACCACCGACGGTTCTGTTACAGAAGCCGGGTGGTCGGCCAACTATGTCTGCGCAACCTGCCAGACCCCTTCCAATTTTTCCATTCTTCAAACCGGACACGCCTATTTCAGATTAGGTTGGGACGGCGTTGCCGGCGCTACCGGCTATCAAACCCGCAACCGGCCTGTGGGGGCGCCTACCTGGGAAGAAGGCGCCATTTTCAGTACCCCCGGCGTGTATTGGGGAAATCGCGAACCATGCATCAATTATGAGGTACAGGTAAGAACCCTGTGCGGCAGCGCCTGGAGTGCCTGGTCTTCGTCGCTGACCACCACGACGCTGGGGTGTAATTCGCCGGTTTGTATTTCATACGGACTGACCTGGGACGACTGGGTTGCCAATGTACAGGTATCAAATCTTAACAATGCCACCGGTAAAAATTACGGGTATGCCGACTTCACCAACCTTTCGGCCAATGTAAATCGCAACCAGTCTTACCCAATCACCCTCACCCCGGCAACGGATGATAATGCAGAAACCGTTTACTGGCGGGTTTGGGCCGACTGGAACAAAGACAATGATTTTAACGATACCGGGGAAAAGATAATCGAACTTACCGGTAGCAATACCAGTAGCGTGGTCGGCAATTTTACCGTCCCAAACAGCGCCGTGCTGGGTAATACACGTATGCGCGTCAGCATGAGTCTGAGCAGTTATTCCAATCCCTGTGATATCGAAAACTACCGGGAGGTGGAAGACTATACCCTGGTGGTTGCATCGGGCGTTTTACCCCCTATTCCTTTGTTTACGGCCAATATCACGAGTGGTTCGGCGCCACTTTCGGTCAATTTTACAGACCAAAGCGCCAACAACCCTACCGGTTGGTTCTGGCAATTTGGAAACGGTCAGACATCCACGCAGCAACACCCGAGTGTAACATACAGCAATCCTGGGTTATATTCTGTCAAATTGCGGGTCTCCAATGCAGCAGGAACCGATTCGCTCACCCGAGCATCCTATATTCAGGTGGAAGTGCCGGTCATTGCGCCGGTGGCTAATTTTACCTCTATCCCGTTCCCGGCAGTGATTACAGCCGGTCAGGCGGTCAGTTTTTTTGATCAAAGTTCAAATAACCCGACCTCCTGGAACTGGAATTTTGGAAATGGTCAAACCTCCACGGCTCAAAACCCTGCGAATATCGTTTATGCAAATCCGGGTGCCTACACGGTATCGCTTACCGTCGTCAATTCTGCGGGCAGCGATGCGGAGGTCAAGACCAGTTATGTCGTTGTAAATCCGCCTGTTATAGCGCCTGTGGCTAATTTTACGGCTACGCCCACCAGCGGAACTGCCCCGCTTTCTGTTGTTTTTACCGATTTAAGTACCAATAACCCGGATAACTGGTTTTGGGATTTTGGTAACGGACAAACTTCTACCAGCGGCAATCCGGGGATGGTCGTATTCCAGAATCCGGGTGATTACGACGTTTCCCTTTTTGTTTCCAACAGCAGCGGCGCCAACCAGATCATAAAAACTGCCTATATCCGGGTTGATCCACCGGCAGTAGCGCCTGTGGCCAATTTCACTTCCAATACAACCTGTGGAACGGCCCCTCTGTCGGTGCAGTTTACCGATGTCAGCTCGAACACGCCAACTGCCTGGAACTGGAGTTTTAGCAACGGAGAGAGCTCTACCCTGCAGTCGCCAAATATTACCTTCGACGACCCCGGCGTGTACAGTGTCACCCTGACTACTTCGAATGCCGGCGGGGCGGATGTGGAAGTGAAAAACGGCCTGATTGTCGTAACCGGCGATGTAGATGTAACTGCGCTGCCCGACTGGTCGGTTTGCCTGGGCACTTCCGTTTTGATGCAGGCATCCAGCAATGTTCCGAATGGAAACACCTTGTTCAAATGGTCGGGCTCCAATTTGAGTAATACGATCGGATCATCCGTGACTGCTCAACCCCAGATACCCGGCACTTTCAATTACACCATCATTGCTTCTACCAACGGCTGCGATGCGCCACCGGTAACCGTACAGCTGCAGGTGACGTCGCCCCCGGTGGTGGCAATTTTTGCAGAAAATATGAATACTTGTGTGGGCAACAGCGTGATGTTGATCGCTTATGGCGCGGAAGATTATATCTGGGCCGGTATTGGACTAAGCAACACAGCGGGTGATACCACCTTTTTCACACCGACTTTTCCGGGTGAGTATACCATTCAGGTAATTGGCGCTACAAATGGTTGCGCCGGGGCGCCCAAAACGGTCAATATTCAGGTTTCCTCCGGGCCGCTCATTACGGTTAATGCATCTGCATTGTCTATTTGCCTGGGCGAAACTGTGCAGTTAAGTGCATCCGGTGCAAGCACTTACCAATGGAGCGGGAACGGAATTTCCGGCAATACAGGCGCATCAATTACGGTAACACCGACCGTTGCCGGTAATGCTGTTGTTACAGTGGTAGGAACCACAGGCGGCTGCTCCAGTACCCCTGTTCCAGTTAATATTAGTGTGCAACCGGCGCCGGATATAACCATCACGGCATCGCAACCCTCTCCGGTTTGCCTCGGCGATACGATTTCACTTCAGGCAAACGGTGCAACCTTGTATACCTGGACGGGCGACGGGGTATTGAACAATACGGGGCCAACCGTCATGATTTCTCCACAAAATGCAGGAACACAGGTCTATACGGTAACCGGTTACAGCAACGGCTGCGAAGCCCAGGAAAGCATTTCGTTCGATGTGCAGGGACAGGTGCTGAGCGTGGAAATAGATTACACGGGTTGTCCGGGGCCGACCCTGCAATTTACTTCTGTGATATCCGGAGGAGGCAATGCGCCGAATGTAATCTGGTACCGGAACGGCGCTGCGGTATGGAGTGGGGCGACCTTCCCGATGTTTAATGCCCTTGAAGGCGAGCAGGTGTATTGTCAGGTCATTCCTACCAACCCGCTGCCCTGCACCCATCCGGCAGTCGCTGTCTCGGCGGTGGAAACAATTGATTGCATCGTCAGCGTAAATGAACCCTTGCAAGACTTGAGCCTGAAAGTTATTCCAAACCCCAATCAAGGTGTTTTCCAACTCGCGATTGACAGTGAGGAATCAATCAGTACGCAGTTGCGTATTTGGGATGCAACGGGGCGGATGGTATACGATAACCGGTTGGAAGTAGTGGCCGGGGCACGACAGTATCCGGTAGATATTGCTACCCTGGAAGCCGGATTGTACCATTTGTCATTGTCGGCAAAGGGATACAGCAAATCGGTTCGGTTTGTCGTCATACATTAAACCGGTTGCTTGTCAATTCACGGTGGTATTGAATGTTATTTTGATTGAAATTCAAGACGTTTATCCACCCAAAAGTTTGATCAATACTTGTCGCCTCCTTGCCAGAAACTGGCAGGGAGGCGTTTTTTTGGAAGGATAAACCCTGCATTTTTCCCGCAAACCATAGAATCGCTTTGCGGGACCGTTTTTTACATCAGCAAACACGCATTTTTTTCTAGGGTACACCTCAAATTATACCGCATTCTTCGCAACTCAAACAACCTCCCTACTCTCGCTGTTTCTACCTTTGCGGGCCAATAGCACTGCCTGTCTTTGATATGCGTAATTTACCAACCGTCCTTCTAATCGCCCTGGTTATTTTATTGGGCTTCACTCGCTGTATCCAGGCCGATGCGGAATACAGCCGTATCGCGCCCGGCATGTGGCGCGGCGTTCTCGAACTGGAAAAATTCCAGATTCCGGTGGCGAAAAAAGATACGGTCATGATTCTCTATGACCAATTCAAACCCGGCGAACTCCCCTTTAATTTTGAAGTCAAATACCTCGATAAAGAGCGTTTTTATCTCGAAATTATCAATGGCTCCGAACGGATCCGTCTCGATAGCATTCAGTATGGCCGCGACCGATCGCAGGCGCGTGATACCATGAATGTCTGGTTCCCCGAATACGCTTCTTACTTACACGTCGAAATTCGCGGCGGCGTAATGAGCGGCGAATGGGTGGTTACAACGAAAGACAATTACCGTATTCCGTTTTATGCGCATGCAGGTCGGGGTTACCGTTTTACCAATATGACGCAAACGCCAGACCGTGACCTGAGCGGACAATGGGCTACGCTCTTCAGTGTGGAAAAAGAAGCAGGTGAACAGGAACGCGCCATCGGCGAATTCAAACAATCCGGCAACCGCCTTGAAGGTACTTTCCGCACTGAAACCGGCGACTACCGTTTCCTTGAAGGCACGGTGCAAGGCCGAAAATTCTGGCTCTCCTGCTTCGATGGCACCCATGCCTTCCTGTTTTCAGGTACTGTCAAGGGAGATAGCCTCCAGGGAGAATTTCGTTCCGGGCATAAATACCGTACACTCTGGACGGCCTGGAAGGACCCGCAATTTCAACTCGGCGCAGCCGATACCCTCACAAAATGGAATAGCCAGGCAACACTTTCATTCGACCTGAAAACACCGGCCGGCGAAACAATCAGGTTCCCCGATCCTTCGTTCGACGGAAAAATCAAAGTGTTTACCATCATGGGTACCTGGTGCCCCAATTGCCGCGACGAACAGGTATTTCTACGGGAATTCCTGCAAAACAACCCTACGCTGGCCGATCAGATAAAAGTAGTTTCTTTCGCATTCGAACGCCATAAAGACCTTGATGCCGCCAATCGGCATCTCATTGAATACCAAAAAAAATTAGGCATACCGTTTGACATAGTTTATGCCGGAAAAGCAGATAAAGCCGAAGCAGCACGCCTGTTTCCGGCGCTCGACAAAGTCATGGCTTTCCCCACCATGATCGTACTGGATCGCCAGAATCGCATTCGTTATGTTCATACCGGATTTGATGGCCCCGCTACGTCGCGATATGAAACCTTCCGGAAAGAATTTTCCGATGTAATCCGACAACTTTAATCACCGTTACATGAACAGAATCATCCTCGCCTACGTCCCTGAAAACGCCGCTTTGGCGGAAACGATCGACCACTCCCTGCGTCGTATTGGTATCCCCTTCGAACACACTGCACAACAAGCGCCTGCTCAGATCACTGTTGCCGGTGAACCGGTTTTATGGCTAATTACGGATAATTTTTTAAAAAACCGCCTGAAAATGGGTGGCCTGCTGGAGACGATGCAAAAAATGGCGGCTGAAAACCGCCTGGTCGCCGTGGTCGCCGATGGAACAGATGAAAACGGGAATGCCATTCCAACCGGAATTGACCGCATGGCAGGCATGTTGCATTATATGAATTTTTGGCAGAACGCCTGGCTGGCCCTGAGTGAACAACACCAGCAAGCACAAGGCGCCGAAAAAGACGCGCTGTTGCCGGAATTGGACGCCGTACGAAAAATTGCCAATGAAGTGGGAGAGGTGATCAATTTGCTGCGTGAAAACGGTTTCCTGAACTGGAATCAACTGCTCGCCAATGACTTTGCCGTGTTTTTTCAAAAATTTGATTTGCAGGACTGGCATGGTCAGTACAAAAAAATCGCTGCACAACAGGCAGATGAGGCCAGTGCTGCACCGTTGCAACTTCCGGAAATGCCGGTTAGCGGCGGCCTGCTGACTCCTGAGCCGGCCCCTGCCCCGGAAGCAGTCCAGTTTATTGAAACCAGTCCCGAACCAGCCGATGAACCGGTGTTTGAGTCGGCCGTCACGGAACCGTCGGATGAAATTTCCGATCAAATCGTGCAACAATCAGTGCGTGATGCCTGGTTCTGGTTGGAAAGAGGCCATATCGAACGGGGTTTTGATCTTTTCCTGAGCGCTTTGGAACAATATCCGGAAAATGAATGGCTTCGCAATGAACATGCCCGTGCTGCTGCCCAATTCGAACAACCGACTGCACCGTCGCCTGTTACGCCAACCCCCGAAGCGCCGCAAACAGGCAATCAGGAAGCCCAATCCTACGAACTCATGGGTGATATGGCCGCCGAACGCGGCGACTATCTTTTTGCCAAATATTGCTGGGATCGCGTAGTGGAAGTGGATCCGGCTTACCCTGGAATCTACCGTAAACTGGGACTGATGACGGTGGAGCATCTGCACGATTACCGTGAAACAGCGGCCATCTACCTGCAAAAAGCCCTTGAGGCAAATCCCGAAGATGCAGAAGTAATTGCCGCTCTCCGACAGGACCCGTCCGCTCCGCCCATTCCGCCTGCTCCGGAACCTGTCGAACACCCCGCTCCTCCTTCTACGCCCAAAAACTCCACCCTTGTACTTATCACCGGCGCTACCTCCGGGATCGGGCGCGCAACCGCCGGAATATTTGCCGCAAATGGCTACCGCCTGATCCTAACCGGTCGGCGGGTGGAACGGCTGGTCGAATTAAAAAATCATTTCGAAGCGGTCTATGGCAGCGATGTACTGCTGCTGCCCTTCGATGTACGCGACGCAGGCGCCGTGGAAGCGGCATTGGGCAACTTGCCCGAACAGTTCCGGGAGATTGATATTCTGGTCAATAATGCCGGTTTGGCCAAAGGCCTGGCGCCGATCCATGAAGGACGGCTCGATCATTGGGAAACCATGATAGATACCAACGTGAAGGGTTTGCTGTACGTCTCCCGCATCGTTTCGCAGGGGATGGTGCAACGCCGGCACGGACATATTATTAATGTAGGTAGCAGTGCCGGAAAAGAGGCTTATCCCAACGGTAATGTCTATTGCGCCACCAAATTCGCGGTAGATGCGCTCACCAAATCCATGCGTTTTGACCTTCATGCGTTTAATGTCCGCGTGAGCCAGGTCAGTCCCGGTCATGTGGAAGAAACCGAATTTGCCCTCAATCGTTTCGACGGCGACGCCGAACGGGCACAGATTTACCGCGATTTTCAGCCCCTGAAATCGAGCGATGTAGCGGAAGCCATTTATTTTATGGCCACCCGCCCCCCGCACGTCAATATTCAGGATTTGCAATTGTTTGCCACCCAGCAAGCCAGCAGCATGGTCATCAACCGCAGCGGACGGTAATTAGATCATTTTCCTTTTGGAACGTGGAAACAATTCGGCCAGTTCGGCGGGAAGGCTCATACGTTCGGGAAATTGGGTGGTCAGTTCGCGGATGATCTCGACGACCATTTCCGTTTCACCCTTGTGCAGGAGTTCTGAAAGGCGTAAGCGAACGTATTGCGCAGCCGGCGCGCCGTAGTGTTCGTTCAGGTACCGGCCTAAAAAATGGATGTACCGGGATTTTACAAAGGCCTTTTTTTCGGCCAGTAACTTCCCTTCATACAATTGTAAAAGAGGTAAACTGCCGTCTTTTTCGATCAAATCAGCCAGCGCATCCCAGTCATTCTCTGCAGCGAACAGCATGGCCGTTTTGGCGGTATCTCCTTTGGCGTGTAAGACAGTCAGCAGCCGCTTACGCACGGCAGGCCAGCGTTTTTGAGCTGCATTTTTGAGTTTTTGAAAGACTTCAAAATTTCCCGTTAACAAAAAACGGTCTTCCAACAGCGCAGTTTGCCGGGCAAAATCGCCGCTTTGCTCGGCGATGTACAACAACACATTCTCAATTTCCCGGCAATATCCCGGCAGAAAAATGTTTTTACTCAAAAAATGCAGACCCACCTTCGTAGCGGCCTCCCAGTGTCGCAGGTAGTACAATTGCAGGAATGCCGCTTTTATTTCTGCCGGTTTTTCTGCATAATCTTCCAGCACGCGCACAGCGGCTTCCGGCATCTTTCGCACGGCCAGGGCGGCGAGAAACATTTGCAACAGGAAAGTCGGAGCGGGGTAGGGGGTGTGGTCGAATGTATCGCGCAGGGTGCTGAATCGCGCTTCATCGGTAAAAGATTGGCCCAGAAAACGCAAGGCATCGCGCTCCAGTTCGGGAATAAACTGACTTCTTACACCTTGCTTGAACAACATTTCCCAGACCGTTTCGCGCAGTTCGGGCGAGGGGGCGTTTTCTCCGATTTGTTGAAAAACTGCCAAAGACTTTTGACAAAAATGCAACAGCGCTGCACGCCGATTTCCTTCGGTTTTTCCCATTAAAGGATTGATCTTCAAATAGATCGCAGCAGCCAGCTGATAGGCGCCGCGGTAATCCAGTCCGCCGATAGCCAGGTTCATTTGTTCTTCCAGGCCGTCAAGCGCTTTGCGCAGCCGCCGAAAATCGGGTTCGCCGATCTTTGTTTTGGAAGCCGCCTTGGGCAGGGCCGATTCGAGTACCAGCGCATACGGGTTTTCGGCGTCGGTGAGGTGAGCGGCAAAACGGGTTTTAAGGGCTAAGGAAAAGTCGCGGTCGCGGCGGGCATAATCGCGGACAAATTCGGCGAGTTCTTCCGGAAGGGCGTTTTCAAGGGCGGTTTTCACGGTGAAACGGCTCGGCTCGGTCTTGGCTTTTTGCTCTATTCGGGCTTGTTTGCCGGTCTCACGCTGTTCAAAATACTGTCTGATTTTCAACAGGGTTGCCGCAATGTGCGGACACATCAGCCGGCGCCCTTCGGTAAAACATTCGCAGGCGTAGGCTTTAATTTTGTGCGGCGTTATCATGACCTCTGCCTCAAAATTGCCTTCGTCGGATGTTACCAGGGCCACCCAGAAATGGCGTTCCACCTCGCGCATGTTTTTCACCCGCCCGGCCTGTACCAGGTCGTCGGCCAGTTCCCAGGTGGCGGGACTGATGTTGTGTTCAAAGTCTTTGAGTGAAAGTTTTTGCATGTTTCGAGGAAAGGAACCTCAAAAATAAAAAAAATACAGCCAATCGGGGTAAACAGCGAGGGGGTGCGAATAGTTGTAAAAAAAGGCCGCTTCCGAACAGTCACGATTGGTAAATTTTTTTGTTCCCTCTTGTTTGATTGATAAAGGTTTTGTACTTTCGTCTTAATTATTGCATACACATCTGATATTTCACAATTTGTGAAAACATAATCAATTAGTTTTCCTAAAATTACTTCCGTTCGTAAAATGAGGAAGAATAATAGGTAATCGCTTCGACCATTACTCTTACTTGTAGTGTTTTTTTTAAAATTGCTTGTCCTTGCCAGGATAAGTTGAACCTTCATTTTTTATTTCTTAGACTTTTTCACAATGAGAACCATCCTAAATTTTACCGCGTCACGTGTTCCCCATTTGAACACATTGCATTTTCTTATTGCATTGGCTTTTGTCATCACGCTTTCAGGACAGATGAACGCCCAAGTTGTTTGTCCTTATGAAGGAGGATTAACATTATGCAGCAATTTGGAAACGATCAGGCACAAATAAGTATAAATACGCCGACATCCACGAGCGATCTGATGATCAATTCTTGGAACGTGAATACCGTCTTTATTGATGCTACTTTTACGGTAAATTCGCCATTCAATGTAGATAACTCAACAATTAAATTCGGCCCCAATGGTCGGATTGTCGTAGTCGCAGGTGGAGATTTCAGAAGCACAGAATCCCGCTACTTTAGTTGCACCCCTGTCGGCTGGGCAGGAATACATGTAGATGGAGGTATCACCCTCTTAACCACCAATTACATTGAGGATGCCCACAAGGCCATCACCATTGCCAACAGTGCCGCTTTTTTGTCAATCATAGAAAATAATTTCAACAGGAATGTGATTGACATATTTATCCCATGGCCGGTAAAAGCCAATGCAATCATCGCTGGCAACCTGTTTGAAGCTACCTCTCCGTTGTATAATGGTGGTCAGTCTCAGATAGGCATATATGCAGACACCAGAACGGTGGTGTTTGTCGGATTGCCTCAAACAACTGATGTAAAGGCAAAAAATACCTTCAAAAATCATGTCAAAGGCGCAGAGGGGATGTCTGCTACAATGAATTTTCGCTATGCTGAATTCTTATGTAATTCCAACTTTGGCATTCTTGCAAAAGGGGGCCGAATTGATATAAGAGGGTCGGGAAATTACAGAAACCTTTTTCAAAAAAATCTGGCGGACATAAGGGTTTCCGGTAGCAATTTCTACACTTTTGGTTCTGATTTCAGGGAATGTCTAACAAACAATGTTACTTCCATCGAAAACCTGAATGGCCAAACAGTGGAAATTGGCTCAACGGCTTTAAACTTGGAAAACACCTTCGAGATAGACAACAACAATGCTTTTTCAGATTTCAAAACAGGAATAATTTTAGACAGACCCACAGGAGGGGGAGAATGTAAAATTTGGGATAATTCGATGACTATTTCCCCCTGGACTCCAAACAAGGGTCGTACGGCGATTCGGATTATTGGGCAGCCCGGCACCATGACGCCCACCAGCCTGTTCAGAAATGTCATTACAATGTTCGAAGGAGGTTCTAATCCCGGATGGACAAATGTGATAAATTGCCCGATGATTGACATTGAATTAAACCGGGCAGGCAACTTTGTACTCTTTCAAAATACGATCTTTACACAGAATCTGGACCTTATTGATCATCGAAATCGTTGGGGTTTCTACCTGCACGACTATGAATTTCCGGCTCCGAAGAGCGGGGTACACGATAATGACGTGATTGGGAGCCAACCCGGTTTTGATCATGGCATGTGCGCTTATCATTTTATCAAAACCGGCCCGCTGGAAATCTGTGACAACTGGGCTGATTATACGCTGCGCGGTTTCCATATTACAGATAATTGTGCCACATCAAATTTCGCGGTAAATCATTTTGGACATCATAGCCGATCCAATGCGCCCAATGATCCGTCTGCTGCGATCACCGGGGCTTTGCAAATGGAGAATGGCAGTAAGATTGGCCCACAATTTTGCAAACATAATATTTGGCATGTAGCAAGTTATGCTCCTGACAGGGCTGCCTGGCATAAGGGGAACATGGGCAACGTTTCAGAGTCACGTTTTGATATCAATCCGTTTCTCCCGGGAGAGGTATCTAGCCCTATACATCCTGCATCAGGTTGGTTTTTTCCTCTTTGCGATGAAGAACCCGGTGGAGGACACTGCGATATGCTGTTGACTAACACGACTTTGGACGAATTTGAACAGAAAACAGCGCAAGAAAACCAATCTTATACCCCGCCGGCTACAGTTCTGCAATGGGAGGAAAGGAAACAGCTGATGGCCAAATTAATTCGATATCCCGGTCTGAAAGCGCTGTATCCGCTTGCCAATACATTTTATGACGTTCATTTGAATACATCCGCCGGCCAGTTTGCTCAATTTGATGAAATGTTACACGATGCAAGAACAATTGCAGCGAATGATACCCTTGCGTTGCAAAACATTCGAAATCAAATCACTTATTGGGTAAGTCGTGTGGATTCATTAGATGGAACCTTGCAAAATTTGGCGGTAGCACAAACCGCAGGCCTTC
>JANRLZ010000434.1:0-9273 GCA_033762055.1 Saprospiraceae bacterium | reverse complement strand
CCATTGCCATTGCCGACGGGATGGTGGACCTCGGTAATGCACTCGACGAACTCGACAACGACGACTCCTCGCGGCTTGCCGTTCAATACTTTGAACAGGCACTCCGCATTTACCAGTCGGTTGACGATCAGGCAAGCATCGCATCCGTCTGCAACAACCTCGGCGATGCTTTCAAACATCTCCATCAACTCGATGAAGCCATGCGTTACCTGCGGCGCTCCGAACGCATCCGGCTGGATCAGGACGATTTGCCGGGTTTGATGGAAACCTACAATACCCTCAATGATGTGTTGTCGCGACAAAACAAACCTTACGAGTCGCTGGAATACATCCGCCGGTATGCCGCCATTGCCGACAGTATCGGAAACGGCAACTACCAACTCAGTGCGCTCAAGGATTTTGCCCGCGCCTATGCCCAATTGGGCGATTACGCCAAAGCATATGAATACGCCGTGGCGTACAACGAAGCGCGTTTTAAAGCCATTGACGACAAACGCGCGCAAAACATTGAAACCCAGCAGGCTATGACCTCGCTGAAAGAACGGGAAATCGCACTCGACCGTGAAAAAAACAACGCTGCACTGCGTGAAGCCGAACTGGCGCGTGCCCGTACATTCCGTAATGCGCTGTTTGGCGGTGCTGTTTTGCTGGTGCTGCTCGTCGGACTGTTGTTCAACCGCAATCGTTTGCGGGCACGCGCCAACCGTTTGCTGACGGCAAAAAATGAGGCCATCGAACGGGAACGTCAACGCGCCGACGGCTTGTTAAAAAATATTTTACCCGAAAAAACCGCCGAAGAACTCAAAACGGAGGGCGTAGTCAAACCTACCTACTATGCATCAGTCACCGTACTGTTCAGCGACTTTAAAAATTTCACCACCATCGCCGAAAGTTTGTCGCCCGAAGCCCTGGTAGCCGAACTGGATGAATATTTCCGGCTTTTCGACGCCATTGTTGTCCGCCACGGTTTGGAAAAAATCAAGACCATCGGCGACGCTTACATGTGCGCCGGCGGTTTGCCTGCGCCCAATCAGACGCATGCCCTTGATACCGTACGCGCCGCACTGGAAATGCAGGCGGCCATGCGCGACCTTGCAAGCAAAAAAGCCGCAGCCGGAAAGCCTTATTTTGAAATGCGGATCGGCATCCATACCGGCCCGGTGGTAGCCGGTGTGGTGGGCAGTCATAAATTCGCCTACGACATCTGGGGCGACACGGTCAACACCGCCGCCCGCCTCGAACAAGGCGGCGAGCCGGGCAGGATCAATATTTCAGCGCATACCCGGGAACTGGTGCACGACGTCGTGCCCTGCCGCTTTCGCGGCAATCTTCCGGCAAAAAACAAGGGAGAAATTGCGATGTATTTTGTGGAGGAGGGGGAAGATGAACACAGGGCGCTTTGATTTTGCAAACATTTTTTTTGCAAAATAAAATTTGACAGAAGGGATTTTGGAATTAATTTTTTCTTTACATTTGTCGCAGCAGAAAAAAGTTAAATATGGAGGCGTGGCTCAGCCGTTCTCGGTTTGTAAAATCTTATATTGTGCCAGCGACCCGAAATGCTGTTTTTTAATCTAATTTTGGTTTGTTAGGCCCCAAAAAGATATCATATCTGACCTGTCTCAAGTCCAAATCGCCAATTGTTGATCAAAATGTTAACAAACCGAGAAATGCTGACAAAGCCCCAAATGAGAACTAATTTCTGATGAACATTCATCTATATGATGCGACGAAGAACTTCATATTGCCCCAATAACTAAATTTATTTAGCACAAAGAAATTCTGGCTACTATGATTTGCCGGTTTGATTTATAGATAATCTATAAATATCAATTTTTAATTGATCAAATAGACGCGAATCTATACAGGCCAAAATTTCATACAGTGTTTATTCACTTTTAAACATATCTGGTTATGAAAAATCTTTTCCTGATTTTAGTGGTAGGGTTGGCTATTTCATCTTGTAGTAAAGATGAGGCGACACCGAATACTTCTGAAATCTCTGTGCCGTCACCTTCATCAGATCGGAATCCAACACTTCAAGTGATAGGTGATGGTGGAACGCAAAGCTTGACTTGTGGATGGTCAGATGGATATGGATCAGGACAAGTTGCTTGTGCAGGAGATCATTGTGCACTTACAACCATGACAATTAGTGGTACAACTTACGTAGGTATTACTTGCTATGCCGACGACGTACCTTTGCACACAGATAATTATCGTGGCTACTAAGCAAATTATGAGATTTCGGCTGATGCTCTCAAAATCTTTCCCCTCGGGTTTGCCTGAGGGGAAAGATCTTTTCTGAAGAAGACGCTACTATGAAGCAAGAATAAATGAAATTGAGCGAATCGCCAAGATCAAGAAATCATTCTCAGATTCCGGCCCTTTAAAAAATTATCTGCCATCAGATATGGCTTTAGGTCAAAAAAATATTTATTCATGCAGCACATCTGCTGACTACGTTAACCTCGCCTAAGACGAGGCATCGAACATACTCGATTTCGGCTGCAAAATTCAAAATTTGCATTGCCTGCCAAAAAACGTTTGCCTTTTTCACTCTAATAGTACTTTCGCAGGAAGTCTATTGTAGATTTAATAAATTTGAAACAGGATTCTACTCAAAAAACTGGATACACTTAACTTGTAAAAAATTTACATTATGTTATCAAAAGCCTTTGAATTCTTATATCTTGTAGGCTTATTCTATTTTTGCATGAATTGCAACCTGAATAGCCAATCTTATATAATTGTTACTGAAAGAAAATATGACTACCCGCTCCCATCTGGAATGATCGTTCCCGATATTATTAGTCGTCCACAGAATATAAAAAACCTCCCTGACTCTATTTTGGATACCTCGCCGAGTGGCTACCAGTATATGGAATTTTACCCCCAATTTTTGTTGCCTAATGATCCTTATCTCACTGCGTTTTATTGCCAAAGAAACAATGATTATCCAAGAAGTTTGCTATTTAAACACCTCGGGAAAAACAAAATAGCCTTCATTCTTGATGCAGATGGAGATGGAAATTTTTTTGAAGAAAAGGCAGATACGATTCCTGTTAACGAATCTGCATTAATTATGAGAGAGATGATGCTGGCCAGTAATGGCCAAGCTTGTCCATTTATATTGCCTATAGAAATAAGAGTTGATTATCAAAAGGAGAAATTTCAAAGTATGAGCATTAGAAACCTGTTGAAGTATCAAATAAAATTTCCTTTGAGCCATGACACTCTACTTGTTGACATAAGAGCTCATCAACTCAACATGCAGTGTTATCTTTATTTACATGCAGAAAAAGATTCTGTCTTTCGTTTTCGACTTAATGAGCCTTTTTTGTTCAAAGGTCACTACTACAAATTAGCCAACCTGGACTTATGCAACAATACCATAAATCTGGTAAAACTCGAAGGAGACAAGATCAATGGTTATAAGGAAGGGTTTTATTTGGATATGGTTATGCTTAGACAATTGACGGATATGCACATGATGAAAGGCAGCGTTGTACATTGGGGAGACAAGCCCTATACCCTTCTGCATTTTTGGGGAGAATGGTGCGATCCTTGCCGGTCTGAAACACCGGAGGTTAAAGCATTAGATGAGCATCTGAGTTTAGGCAAACAGGTGCAAATAGTGCATTATCCCTTTGTATTCAAGGAAGAACTTCTGGGACGCACGCTAAACTACATTCGGGAGAACAACCTTTCTCCGCTTCAGTCATTTTGCGTCAGCGGCGATTGCTCTATGGATGAAAGTGTAAGAGAGCAATGCAATGTATGTACTTTAGCGAGGGTGTCTGATTTTCCCAAGTATATTTTACTCAATCAACAAGGAAAAATCCTATTTTTGAACAAGCAAGGAGGAGCCCAGGCCACCATTAACAAGCTCAAATCTTTAGGTTTATATTGATTTTGTCCCATTGTGTTCCCAT
Source organism: Saprospiraceae bacterium (assembly GCA_033762055.1). Classification (GTDB taxonomy): domain Bacteria; phylum Bacteroidota; class Bacteroidia; order Chitinophagales; family Saprospiraceae; genus M3007. Next base: position 5,338 of record JANRLZ010000434.1, on the reverse strand, counting down.
CCATTGCGACCCAGAGAAAGGCATCTGGATCTTGCTAAAGGTTTAATACCGGCATATCCATTTCGTAATAAACTTTTCCTGCCTCCTCGTCGGCCCATTCGAGCAATATTTTGGCGGAGGCTGCCGCCCAGGCAATTTTTCGTACATGGTTGCCGTAAATCATTTCAAGGGTAACCTTTTGGGCAGCGCCGTCTGATAACTGAATGCTGAATTCCAGCCCGGCCATTTTGTCCTCCCTGGTCGTCAGTTGGCGTATGCTGTATTTTCCATCGGGAGAAGGCATGGGACTGCTGCCTATTTTTTCCCGTTTGCTGCCTGACAAGGCAAATCGGCGTACAAAATCAAGGGAATCTATGGGTTTAAGGGTCACAAACCGGCCATCAAGGCACTCCAGCCCACCGCCAAACTCCGCATCGTACTGGATGTGTATCAAGGTAAGCGCCCCGCTGAACACCCAGCCATATTGGCCTCCGCCTTTCCAGACATCCACATACGCCCATCGGCCTTTGCGCGGAATACCATCGTTGAAAGTGGCTTCGAATTCATCCCCGCACTCCTCGCTTTGCCAGATCAGTCGGGTATTTTTGGGTAAAGCGGCCAGAACGGGCGCATCCTTGGCAGGCCGGCGGCGAAGTCGAAGGCCCTCCACATTCGTTGCTACGTGGAAAAAAGCGAATGGCGCATAGCCGCCACATTCTTCCACAGCCTCAGCAGACTGATCCAGAGGTGCATGCTGGCTGAAAGCAAAACCGGGTAGCGTCGAAAACCATACAACGGCCAAAACATAAGGAAAAGGGGATGTTTTCATGGTATTGAAGTTGACGAAGATGAAATGAGACGTTGAAAAAAAGTGAAATCTCTCAGCGCGAAAAATTCCACTTTTTATCCTCCTTCCCTTCGATGATGACGCTGAAGCGGCGGATGTCGTCGCTGAGTTCGAATTTTACCTCTTGTTCGCCGTAACTTTTTGAATCTATCACCTCGCTAAAAAAGTTGCTCGGCGCCAGCGGTCCGGGTAATTCATCAGCCACCAGCCGGAAATCATTGTTACCAAACAAATGGTTGATAATGCCTTTGAAATTCAGTCCAACCCGCAGCGTAATCAGGCTTTTGCCGCCGCCGGTGCTTTCTACCGATGTCTTGACCAGCGAATACACTCTTTCATATTGAATATCGCCGGGTGCAAACGTAACAGGTTGAATTTCTGAAGTATTCAGGGTTTTGTTTGGTGCGGAAGGGCGTTTAGAAATACCGGCGGAAGGCTCGGACGACGATGACGCTGCTTCATTTTCTCCCGAGAGGGCCTGGGTGTACACCACATATCCAAGCAATACGACGACCAACGCCAGCAACAGCCCTACCCACAGGCGGCTGGCATTTTGGCGAGGCAAGGCATGCGGGGCAGCATGGGCATTGCCGGCGCCCATTTCTATTACCTCCAGCAAACTTTTCCGGATGCGCGCCATTTCGAGATCGGCCTGTTCGTTCGATACGGTACCGGCCCTTTGTCGGGCGCGCAGGTCATTCCACCGGCTTTCGAGTAGCAGCAAGTCGTTGAGATAGCGATTGTTTTGGGTTTTCAGGGCGTCAAAAAGCGCTTCCAGGTTGTTTTCCGCCAGCAGTCGGGCGAGCGATTGTTTATCCATCGGTGGGTGTTGTTTCAAGTTCGTTGAACGCTGCAAAGTACGCCGCCAGTTTGCCGGCTGCCGAATTTCCAATGAGATTTTCAATGGCAGCCGGTTCGGCCTCGCGTACACGCTGGAGTGAACCAAAGTGAGCCAGCAGTTTTTCGGCTGTTTTTATGCCGATTCCCGGGATTTCCGTCAACTCGGTTTTGATAAAATTTTTGCTGCGCTGGTTGCGGTGAAAAGTGATGCCAAAACGGTGGGCTTCGTCACGCGCCTGCTGGATGAGTTTGAGTGATTCCGATTTTTTGTTGATATGCGCCGGCACTGGATCGTCGGGAAAGTAAATCTCTTCCAGCCGCTTGGCGATACCGATAACGGTCATCTGGCCTTCCAATCCCAGTGCGCGGATACTTTTCATGGCTGCGCCGAGCTGACCTTTGCCGCCGTCAATGATAACCAATTGCGGCAAACCGGCGCCCTCTCCGATGAGCCGCTGATAGCGCCGCAGCACCACTTCTTCCATGCTGGCAAAATCGTTGGGCCCTTCCACACTTTTTACGTTGAAATGCCGGTAATCGCGCTTGGAGGGTTTGGCGTTTTTGAACACCACACAACTCGACACCGGGTTGGTACCATGCAAATTGGAGTTGTCGAAACACTCGATCCAGAGCGGCACCTGCTCCATGTGCAGATCGTTTTGCAGGGTGCGCAAAATGCGCTCGGCGCTGGTTTGCCGGCCGGTAGCATTGGCGGCCTGTTTCTTTTTTTGCAACAAATGGTACTGCACGTTTTTTTCCGATAATTCGAGCAGTTTCTTTTTGTCGCCGATTTTAGGAACCGTAAACAGCACGTTGGGTGCGTTGTCGGAAAATTTGAAATTTTCCGACAACTGTATGTCAAATGGCACGATGACTTCCTCCGTTACACTCTGAAAACGCTCGCGCAAATGTTGGATGGCATAAATGAGCAGGGTCTCGCGGTCTTCGTCGAGGTTTTTGGTCAGGGTCAGGGTATAGGTATGGATCACCGCGCCATTGACCACTTTGAGATAGTTGACAAAAGCCTCCTTTTCATCGTCGGCGATGGCAAACACATCCACATCGCGAATATTGGGATTTACCACGGTGCTTTTGCCCTGATAATCTTCAAAAAGAGCCAGTTTTTCTTTCAGTGATTGCGCCTGTTCGAATTTCATTTCCTCTGCCGCGCGCAGCATTTCTTCTTTCAAATGGTTTTTCACAGCAGCAAAATTGCCTTTCAGGATATTTTTCACCTGTTCGATCTTCCGGTTGTAAATATCTTCCGTCTCAAACGCCACGCAGGGCGCCGCACAGTTTTTGATATGGTACTCCAAACAGGGTTTGAACTTGTTTTTGGCAATATTCTCTTCCGACAAAAAAAGCGAACAAGTGCGCAACTGGAATAATTTGCGGATCAACTCGGCAATTTGTTCCACCCTGAATTTTTGCAAATAGGGGCCGAAATATGTCGAACCGTCCTTGAAGGTTTTACGTGTCAGAAAAACGCGCGGGAAGCGTTCGCGTTTGATACAAATGTAGATGAGCGGCGATTTCTCGTCCTTCAACATCACATTGTAACGCGGCTGGTGTTTTTTGATCAGCGTATTTTCCAGCAGCAGCGCATCGTGTTCGGTTTCGACGATGGTAAATTCGATGTGATGAGCATGGCGTACCAGCACCCTGGTTTTAGCCAACTGGTGCTTTTTGTCGCCAAAGTAGGAGGATAGCCGGTTGCGCAGGTTTTTGGCCTTGCCGACGTACAGAATCGTCCCCTCGGCATCCACATATTTGTAAATGCCTGGATCCGTTGGGATACCCGGTGCAAACGCCTTGAAATCTTCGTTGGTCATGCGACGCGAAAGTAGCGCGTACGCCGGATTTTACAAGAATGAAAAACGGTCGTTCAAAACAATTTATCCCAACGTTTCCACCACATAAAGGCCGTCAGCAAAAGTCCGATCGCGGTTTTCAGTGCGATGGCGCCGGGGACCAGGCTGAATACAATAGCGCCGGCCAAAAAAACGGTCGCCCAGTGCCCCATAAAATCGAGGCGTTTTGGAACGAGCAGGACGCCTGCGAGCAACAACAAATGAGCCCCCCCGAAAGCGGCATTAAACCCTGTCTGAAGTGAGGGCACGCCAACCAGCCAAAGAGCGCCGGCAACAGCCAGCCCGATGTACAACCAGCGGTAAAACAAGTTGACATCCGGTGCGCAGTCGAAACCCGTTTTGGGAGCGCCGGTGCCGGCAATCACCCGACGGTTGTAGGTAATAATCTGGTAAAGCGGATAAATCAGTCGGCGCAGCCAGGTGCCGCGAAACAGCGGCCGTAAAACCGGCAGATTGGTACCAAGAATGAAAAACAGTGCGTCCAATCCGTATCGTACCTCGCCGGTTTGCGTGTCGAGCAATGGAATTTCATGTCGCGCCCGGTCGGTATCAACAGCCGCCTGTATTTCAGGGCCGGCTTCGGCAAATCCGACACGATGTTTCAGCCAGCCTGCTTTTACAAAACCGGCCGTGTAAGCCTGGCACATGGGACAGGCATCGTCGTAGATAATGATATTATTTTCAAGTGTTTGCATGATATAGGGCAGGTATAACGGAACATTCCGTCGTAGTTTACCGGGATCTGGGTGGTTTGAAGGAAAAACAAGGCAGTTGTAAACCCGGCACTATAGTCAGTTGATAATGGTTGATGAAGGTTTATCGGGTTGATATAATTGATTGTCAAATTGTTATCACCCTGCCATTTTCATAACCACTTTGCATCGGCTATAAACATATAAACGCCTGACACCTGAATTAGTTTTCAAGAAAAATTGAAAATTCATTTTTTGGCCCTGTCGGTGCATTTCTGACAAAACGGAGGGCGGTATATTTTTAGAAGTTGTTTGAGTTAATTTGCTGAGCTTGGTCAGCGCAGATTTTTGAGCCAATCAAGGTTTATTTTTGAGGGAATAATGGGTTTTTATTACTGAAAAAAAAGCACAGCGTGGGTCAGAAAGATGCCTGAACAAGCCAGTGAAATTAAGGCAAACAACTTCTTAGGCATAAAAAAAGCCACCTTTTCAGGCGGCTCTTGTCTTTCGATCTGGGATACCGAATCAATTCGGGTTAAAGCCGTAGTTGGCCAGAATTTTTTCTTTCAACTCCTTGCGGGCGAAGAAAATCCGGCTTTTCACCGTTCCGAGGGGCAGGTTGAGGTCATCAGCGATTTCCTGGTACTTGTAGCCTTCGAAGTGCATGGTGAACGGAATCCGGATGCTGTCGTCAAGGTCGGCCACCATTGTGTTGATTTCCTTCAACAGAATGGTTCCTTCTGCGGCATTGGCAGCCGAATGGCTGAAAGAATTGAGATAGAACTGATTTTCGGTATTGTCCAACACCGTATTGGCTTTCACCTTTTTGCGGTAGTTGTTGATGAAGATGTTCTTCATTATGGTGAACATCCAGGCTTTAAAATTGGTATCGGGCTGAAATTTGTCGCGGTTGAATAATGCGCGGTAAGTAGTTTCCTGATACAGATCCTTGGCATCCTCCACATTCTTCGTCAAGTTATAGGCGAAGGAGTGCAACATGCTTGTCAGAGTGCTCAGTTTGTTATTGAATTCTATTGCTGTCATGGCGATCTCCTTGTTTTAAAATTTGATGTCACAAAGGTAAATACTGTTTAAACAAAACCTAATTT
>JANRLZ010000433.1:0-4435 GCA_033762055.1 Saprospiraceae bacterium | reverse complement strand
GGTCACATCGGGTTTGCGCATGGCGCGTACAATGTCTTCCTCCTCAATCATACCCACCAGGCGGTCGTTCAGGTCAAAAACCAGAAAATGCCGCTCCAGTCCGTGCCGCAGGGTTTCAATGGCCGAGAGCATCCAGTCGTTGGTGCGCAGGCGCGTAAAATGCGGGCGTACCACATCTTTGGCTTTGAAGCGCGAAAGCAGGCTTTCGGTTTGTACGTTGTCATTTTCGGCCCGGGCGGCGTAAATGACAAAAATACCGAGGATACTCAACATAAAATCGCTGCTCCAGATACCCAAACCCACCAACAGCAGGGCAATGGCTTGTCCGAGCCAGGCTGCAATCCGCGTGGCACGCGCGCGACCGAGCCACATGGACAACAATGCGCGAAAAACCCGGCCTCCATCCATGGGAAATGCCGGAATCATGTTGAAAATCACGAGCGCTACATTGGTAAAAGCCAGTTTTATGGCAAAATGCTGAAAGGGTGAAACAAAATACCCCGACTCCGTGACGAGCTCGTAACCAATGTCTTCGCGCAGCGCATGGGCGAAGATTTCCAACATTTCACCCTCTACCAGAAAACCGAGCACGGCAAAGAGCAGGAGGGCGATCAACACATTCACCGCCGGCCCGGCGATGGCTACCACAAACTCCTGAAAGGGTTTTTCCGGCATACGTTCGAGGCGCGCCACGCCGCCGATGGGCATCAGAACGATGTCGCGGGTATTTACCCCGTAACGTCGTGCGGCAATAGCGTGGCCGTATTCGTGCAACAACACACAAAAAAACAGGGACATAAAAAGGCCCGTCAGCCAGGAGGTTTCCACGGCGCCCAAACCTTCTCCGTTGGCATGCCAGAGGATGTAGATGAAAATAAGGCCGAATGTCCAGTGCAAGAAGACCGGAATGCCCAGCCAGGAGAATATTTTAAAGGAACCGCGCATGGGATCGTGTAAGGAGGTCAGTTGTTTTTCTCTGCGAGAATGATGTATTGGTAGTCGAGGGCGTCTGTGTCTGTCTTTTTGATAACAAAACCCGCAGCGATCAGTTCGCGCTCAACTTGTGTTTGGGCGACTTTGAGTTCATTGGGGGGGCCGACGGGCAGGTTGTTCTTTTTAAAATCAATGATGAGCAACCGGGCTCCGGGCGACATTCCTTTGGAAAGGGTACGGAGATAGGGCGCCCGGTTTTCGATATAGGCATACGTGTTGACAATGATGACGTTGTCTGCTTCGTTCGGCTGCAACAAGGGGTCGTCGTGCCGGGAAAGGCGGCTTTCAAAACGATCCTGATAGATTTCGGGCAGCCGCACCTTGATGCTGTCGAGAAAATTGATAAAGCGGGGGTCAATATCAATGCCGATTACTTTTTTGGCTTTGGGCAGCAGACGAAAAGTAAAATAACCGGTGCCTGCGCCGATGTCTGCCACCGTTTCGTTTTTGATATCGCCCAAAAAAGAGATGACAAGTTCGGGTTTTTGCCAGATGCCGCGGTCTTTTGATTCGTAATCGGCCACCAGGCTTTCAAAATTCCCTTCCCCGGTTTCAGGCAAGGGAAGCGGCTCGGATACCTGTGCGGCGGGCGCGGGACTTTCCCGCAACATCGTCGGACTTTCCGATTTATCGCGCCGGTCATTTTTACAGGCAAAAAAGAGGGTAAGCAGCAGGAGCAAAGTAGTGGTGTGCCTCATGTGTCGGATGGGTCAGAGCAGTAGAGCGACAAAAGTAGGCACGCCGCGCCGAATGCCCGGGAAAAGTTAGTGCGCAGGGTATTCTCCCGTATTTTAAGGCCCTGAAACACCGGTCAATCAGCGCATTTATCATGAAGACCAACGGGCAGGATCGGGATAAACACCGTCGGCGATATATCTTTGCGCCGGTCCGGTCCTGACAAGGAATACTGACCAGATATCCGCTGTTTATTTTGCAAAAATATCTCCTCCCTGTTTCTTCACCGACCGGACTGGCCTTTTGGTCGGCCTGTTTGCTGGTAGTTTCACTGCCTGTTTCTCCTTTTTTGCTCTCGGTAAGCATGTGGTTGCTGGTTTTTGCAGCCTGGTGGCATACGGCGCAAACCCTGCAAGTCTCGCTCCGGCGCGCGGGCGCCTGGTGGGCGGTATTGCGGCATTCCTTCGGCGTATTGTACCGCCATCGGGTGTATGGCGCGCTCAGTCTCCTGTTGCTGGCGCCGGCACTCAGTTTTTTTTGGTCGGACGACAGCGCCTACTGGCTGCGTAACGTACAAACCCGGCTGCCGTTTCTGGTCTTGCCCTGGGCGTTTGCCAATTTCCCACCCCTTGAAGCGCGACAATGGAAATCGGTACTTTATTTATTTGTGTGGTACATCGCGGCGATTTGTGTGGGGGTGGGTATCCATTTTATCCTGCATTACGATGCCATTATTGAAGGCCTGGGACGCGGCAATCCGGTGCCGGTGCCGCGTTCGCACGTGCGGTTTAGTCTCATCACCGCCACGGCCGTTTTAGCCGGCGGAGGACTGTGGTTGCAGGGCTTTTTTTTATGGCGCCGTTGGGAGCGTTCTGCCCTGGGGGCGGTTACGCTGTTTTTGTTTGTTTTCCTGCATGTTTTGTCGGTCCGCAGCGGCTTGTTTTCGCTGTATGCCATGATGATTTTTCTGCTCGCCCGTTATGTCTGGATGAGTAAACGATGGCTGATCGGACTGGCAACCCTCGTGTTGATGATCGGGCTGTTCTGGACGGCGGTGCAAACTGTGCCGAGTTTGAATCGCCGTTATGGTTATATGATGTACGACTGGGAGCGGTTTGTCACACACAACGAGGGGCATTTGTACTCCGATGCAGCGCGCTGGATTTCCTTGCGGGCAGGCTGGCGGTTGTGGACGGAAAACCCCGTTCTGGGAGTGGGCGCCGGCGACCTGATGCGGGAGGTAAAACGCGTTACCGCCGAGCAATATCCCGATTATGCGCAGGAGCCGCAACTGCCGCACAACCAGTTTCTTTTTATCATGGCGGGCACAGGTTTGCCGGGATTGCTCCTGAGTTTGGCCGCCTTTTTTACCCTGTGGTGGGCCGGCCGAAAAAATGGCATGCTGACGGGTTTGCAGGTCATGGCATGGGCATCGTTCCTGATTGAATGCACCCTGGAGAATGCCATTGGCGTCGCCTGGTTTTTGTTTTTTACCTTGTGGTTTTTTGGGTCAGGAACCATCAAAAAATAAGTCGCCGACACCCTCCATTTCCAACAAAAACAGGTATGCAGGCAAAAAAATCTTATGGACAGCACTTTTTAAAAAACGACACCATCGCTTCGCGGATCGCCGGGAGCCTGTTGCAGGCTGCTGCGGTGGGCCGTGTGCTGGAAGTGGGGCCGGGCATGGGTATGTTGACCAAACATTTGCTTGCACATCCGGACTATGTCACATACGCCGTGGAAGCAGATCGCGACATGGTGGAATACCTGGGCAAGCACTACGCCGAATTTGCGCAGCAACGGTTGATTTCGAAGGACTTTCTGGAGTTTGACGCGGCGGCCTATTTTGAGGGAAAGTCGTTTTGTCTGATTGGCAATTTCCCGTATAATATCTCCACTCAAATCCTGTTTCGTCTGCTTGACTGGCGGGCGTTTATACCGGAAATGGTGGGTATGTTTCAAAAAGAGGTAGCCGATCGGGTGGTTTCCCCGCCGGGTGGCAAAGTGTACGGGATAACCAGCGTGCTGGCCCAGGCATTTTACAAAACCGAGTATCTGTTTACGGTGGAACGCGGTTCGTTCAATCCGCCGCCCAAGGTGCTTTCAGCGGTGATCCGGCTCACACGCAAGGAAGGTTTTGAACTCGGGTGTGACGAAAAACTGTTTCGAACCCTGGTAAAAACCGCATTTAACCAGCGCCGGAAAATGTTGCGTAACACCTTGAAGCCCTTTTTTCCTCCGGACATCCTGATGCAGGAGCCCTATTTTGAAAAAAGACCGGAAACCCTCGGCTGGGAAGCGTATGTCGCACTGGCCCAACGTTGTGCACAGTTAAAAATGCCATGAACACGCCACAACCTTCCTACTACGATCTGGTATATGCCGTAGTGAGGCAAATTCCGCGTGGCCGCGTGACCAGCTACGGGGCCATCGCCGATTATCTTGCCCTGGGCGCTTCGCGGATGGTGGGCTGGGCGCTCAACAACGTACATTACATGGACCAGGTGCCTGCGCACCGGGTTGTGAACCGCAAAGGGGAATTGAGCGGGCGCCATCATTTCGCTACGCCCACGCTTATGCAGGAACTTTTAAGCGCCGAAGGCGTTGTGGTGGAAAACAACACGGTGGTAAACTTCAGGGAAATATTCTGGCATCCTTCGGATGAGGGATGAGGGATGAGGGATGAGGGATGTGGGATGAGGGATGAGGGATGAGGGATGAAGGATGAGGGATGAGGGATGAAGGATGAGGGATGAAGGATGAG
>JANRLZ010000432.1:0-10768 GCA_033762055.1 Saprospiraceae bacterium | reverse complement strand
GGTACCACCCTCGAAGTAAACAGCCTTGACTTTGTAAAACGCCCCGATGCCTCCGGCGTAACCGGCCTGCCGCTGCCTGTGGGCGCCGGCAATACCGGCGAAATAGCCTGGGCCGACACCTCGGGCGCCGTACTGGAGAATGACATTTGGGGACTTGATTCGGAAGGTATCGCCCAGGACAACGAAGGGAATTACTGGATTTGTGATGAATATGGAACCAGTGTCTGGCAACTGGATGAACAGTTCAAGGTAAAAAAACGCTTCACTCCTTTTGCCACACAAGCAGAAGACATCTCCATTGACTCTACCTACGGCAAACGCCGTCCGAACCGTGGTTTCGAAGGGGTGGCTTACACGCCCAACGGGAAAATTTATGCGATTTTGCAAAGCCCGTCCAGCAATCCCAACCTTACGGTGGGTAATGCGACGCGTTTGCATCGTATCCTGGAAATTGACCCTGCGTCCGGCACATTTAAAACTTTTGTGTATGAACACGACCCCGTGCTGGGCGAAATTCGCAGCCGGGACTGGAAAATCGGCGACCTGACCGCAATCAACAATGAAGAATTTCTGGTACTGGAACATGCCGAACGCAATGGCTGGAATGCCAAAAATATTTACAAGTTCAGCCTTGCCGGGGCAACGCCCGTTACGACCGACAACTTTAATGGCCTGACCCTGGAGCAACTCGACAATGCGGTCAATGCCGCTGCCGCCGGAGTGCAGGTTGTGCAAAAAGAACTGTTCCTTGATCTGCTCGAATTGGGCTGGGAGCGCCAGCACGACAAACCGGAAGGGCTGGCCATTGTGAACGATTCAACGCTCGCAGTCATCAACGACAACGATTTTGGCATTGCCTCTCCCAACGCCGACGGCAGCCTTGTTTTGACCGGTAAAACCACGCGCTTGTATGAATACCGTTTGCCGACGGCCAAACATGTCAACTACATCAACCCTTACTGTAAGGTGGATTTGGGCGATGATTTTGTCGCCTGCGGCCCGCTGGATTATTACGTCGAGTTGAGCAGCCAGGGATTTGCACAAACCCTGTGGTCGGACGGTAATGCCGACCTGAACCGCATCTTTACCGAACCTGGTATTTACGGGGTAACAGCCATCACATCCTTTGGCTGCACATCGCGCGACACGGTCGTACTCGGGCAGTCTGATTTTCCGTCCGTCGATTTGGGCGCCGATCAGGCACTTTGTCCGAACGACACGTTGACGCTCAACGCAGGTGTATTTATCACTTATCTGTGGAACACCGGCGACACCACCCAAAGCATTGTAGTTGACAATGCCGGCGGTTACAGTGTAAGTGTTACCAACGAATTTGGCTGCGAAGGCACCGGTTTTATTTTCATTACCAGCGCGCAAAATCCGGTCGTAAACCTGGGTCCCAATCAGAACCTGTGCGCCGGGCAGACTTTGTTGCTTGATGCCGGTAACACGGGCGCCACGTATAATTGGTCGAATGGTGAAAGCACGCAAAGCATTGAAGTAAATACCGGCGGCGCCTATACGGTTACCGTCATCAATTCCGACGGTTGCGTCGCATCTGATGCAATTACCCTTATCAATGCTGCCACGCCGGTCATCAACCTCGGCGCCGACCAGGCATTGTGCGAGGGCGGATCTGCCACATTCAACACCGGTTATCCGGGTGCGGCGACGATTTGGTCTACCGGCGCCACCACGCCTTCTATCACGGTGACCGAGTCGGGCGTTTACAGCGTACAAGTCACGCTGGTTACCGGTTGCTCTGATACCGATACGGTAGAGCTGCAGGTGAACCCGGTTCCGACCGTGGAACTCGGTGCAGACACGACTATTTGTGAGGGTCAAACATTGGGGCTGGATGCCGGAAATACCGGCGCGACATATAGCTGGAGCAATGGCGCCACCTCGCAAGACATCAGTGTCGGCACAGAAAGCGTATACGCTGTCACGGTTACCAACCCGTTTGGCTGTACGGCAACCGACGATATTCTGGTGGAAGTTGAAATATGCATCGGTGTTGCCGAAAAAGACTGGGCGGCAGGTGTCAGGGTTTATCCCAACCCGAGTGCCGGTTTGTTAACACTCGATTGGACCATGATGCCAGAACAGGAAACAAACATCTCGGTACTCAATACCTGGGGACAAATGATGCTGGCGCCTCAAATAATCGTTGCGCCACAAACGCATCTTGATTTGGGACAACTGCCCAAAGGGATGTATCTGATTCGTATGCAACAGGGAACGCAGGTGCGCAACCTGCCGGTTGTGTTGCAATAAACCGTCGTTATAGCGCTTATCAGGGCGGTTGCACAGGTGGTGATTCATCGGTGCAACCGCCCTTTTTTATTTTAATTCTACACCTAATAAGTATGTTTGCGCAACAAACGTCCAGCCTACACCCAATATCTGTCAGAAAATTACCATGGCCTCCATCTTCACCCGCATTGTCAACGGAGAAATTCCCTGTCATAAAATCGCCGAAACCAACGACTATTTGTCGTTTCTCGACGTTCGGCCACAGACCTACGGGCATACGCTCTGCATTACCAAAAAGGAAATTGACTACGTGTTCGACGTAGAAGATGACTTGTACACCGGCTTGTGGCTTTTTGCCAAACGCGTCGCCAAAGCCGTTAAAAAAACCGTACCCTGCAAACGTGTTTGCGTGGTAGTCATCGGAGACGAAGTACCGCATACACATGTGCATCTCCTGCCATTCAACAGCATGGCCGATGTGACATTCAGCGGTCGCGCCAAGGTGGATCTTTCGCAGGATGAAATGCGCGAACTGGCAGCCAAAATCGCGGCTGCCGTAGAACTTTAGGAACATGAACCGCATCGCTCTGGCTGCTTTCATGGCCGTTGCCCTCCTCGAATTGTGGGCGGAAGCATCGGCCAATAATTCACTGGTGTATTACACCAAACCCCTCCTCATGCCCTTGCTGGCCACCTGGTTGATGACCACGGTGCAGCATTCGGGCAGGAGGCCATTTTTTCGGCGTGCCGTATTTGGGGCATTGATTTTTTCCACCCTGGGCGATGTGTTGCTGATGTTTTCCGGTGCGATTTTTTTTCTCGCCGGACTATTTTTTTTCCTGCTAGCTCACTTGTTTTATATCGGAGCATTTACATCAGTCGCCTCCCTTGCATCCGGCTTTTTACACCGGCGATGGGGATGGCTGGCGCTATTTCTGGCCTACCCTTCTTTGTTGCTGTTTTTTTTGTGGACCGACATTCCGAAAGGGCTGCATTTGCCGGTCATGCTGTACGCGATGGTCATCACGGCTATGGCCTGGTGTGTCGTCAACATGAAAGGGAAAATTGCCAGTGCCGTTTTTTGGTCCATGCTGGCGGGGGCATTGTTGTTCATCGCCTCCGATAGCATGATTGCCCTGTATCGCTTTGGCCACCCCTTTGAACACGCACGGGTGGCTATCATGCTTACCTACATTGCAGGCCAGTTTTTATTGGTTCGGGGGGCGGTACTGATTCTGCGGCATCCGGTTGAAAAGTTGTAAATCCAAGGCAATATTTTCTGTGTTTTCCCGCTTTGAGAAAATGAAATTCCGCTACTTTTGGGGGCAATAAAGCCCTTTATCAAGTCAGACATACCAACCTTTCATCTACATTTCCAAACCAAACTATGCGAAAGCAATTTGCCTATGCCCTGCTGGCCGCAGCCGCTGCTGTGGGCCTCTTTTTCCTCGTTCGCCCCTCCAAAATTGTTAAAAACGAGGCTTATTACGAAAGCGTTTCCCAGTACGTATACGCCTTCAGTTCCGGCGCAATCAGTCGCGACGAAGTGCTGCGCGTCCGTTTTGTCAATGCCGCTGTGTCGCAGGAACAGGTAGGGCAAGCCGTTCCTTCTAATATTTTCTCTACCGACCCCAAAATTGAAGGCAGTGTGGTATGGGAAGATGATCGAACCATCAAACTCAGTCCAAAATCGCCGTTGCCAGCAGGCAAACGTTATACCGGACAGGTGGCGTTGAAAAAAATATACGCCGACGTACCGGAACTTGCCCGCACGTTTGAGTTCAATTTTCACGTCCGCGAACTGGCTTTCGACGTCAGCACCGACGGCATCTCGGCCCAGCCGGCCCAGCCCGAACAGCAACAAATCACCGGCCGTGTTCGCATCAACGAAGCCTGCGAAGCCGCTAAAGTCGAACAAATGCTGGCTGCCAGACAAGGCAACAAGTCGCTGCTCGTCAGCTGGAAACACCACGACGACGGTCAAACCCACGAGTGGACGGTTGTAGGAGTAGAGCGCTCCAACGCGCCCAGCCAGGTTCGTCTTGCCTGGACGGGGGCTCCCATCGGCGTGGACAAAAATCTGGAAGAAATACAAAAAGTGCCGGCTTTCGGCGAGTTCAGCATTTTGAGCGCCAAAGCCGTGCAGATCGAAGAACAATACATCCTGTTTAATTTCAGTGATCCGGTTTCGGCGGGACAAGACCTGAACGGTCTGATTCGAATCGAAAACTTCAACGGCAAATTGCGTTATGTTACCGACGGTAATTTCGTGCGCGTTTACCCCGGCGAACGCATCACCGGCATGAAAAATGTGCAGGTAGATGGCAGTATCCGCAGCCAGGCCGGTCAATACCTCAACCAGGCCGGCGCCTGGAAACTGGCGTTTGAAGACCTCAAACCCGGCGTACGGCTCGTAGGTCGTGGCGCCATCATTCCACAACAATCCAACGGCGGGGTCATTTTCCCGTTCGAGGCCGTCGGTCTCAGCGCCGTGGACGTAGAAGTGTTTAAAATTTTCAATTCCAACATCCTGCAATTTTTGCAGGTCAATGAAATCGAAGGAGAAAACGAGTTGCAACGAGTGGGGAAAATCGTTTTACAGAAAAAATTCGATCTTGCCGCCATCAATCCGGAAGCTTCTTCCAAAGTGTGGCAACGGTATGCACTTGACCTCAAAGACATGATCCGGAAAGACCCGGGCGCCATTTATCAGGTGCGTATCGCTTTTAAAATGGACTACACCGCCTGCGCCAACCCGCAGACAGAGGCGCCGGAAAATACAGACGACGACGGCACCGTACGCAGCATTATGGGTGGTTATCGTGGCGTGTACTGGGATGAAAACGACAGCGAATACTGGTGGAGCGAAGAGGATGACTACAACTGGGACAACCGCGAGAACCCCTGCTCCAAAGAATACTACAATTCCGAACATTTCAGCAAACGCAACGTCTTTGTCAGCGACCTGGGCCTGACTGCCAAGCGGGGCCGCGACGGCTCCCTGTTTCTCGCCGTAACCGACCTTCACAGCGCCCAGCCGGTGAGCGGTATTGATATTGAATTACTTAGCTACCAACTGCAACCCATCACCAAAGTCCGCACCCAGGGCGACGGCACGGTGATGGTGGAAGGGCTGCGCGAATCGGCATTCCTGGCAGTGGCAACCGGCAACGGCCGCCGTGGTTACCTGCGCATGGCCGACGGCAACGCCTTGTCGCTCAGCCGATTTGATGTGGCGGGCGTAGAAGCGCAAAAAGGGTTGAAAGGCTACATTTACGGCGAACGCGGGGTATGGCGACCGGGCGACTCGTTGTTCCTGAATTTTGTTCTGGAGGATAAAACCGGCCGGCTTCCACAGGGGCACCCGGTGGTTTTCGAACTGCGCGACCCCAGTGGTTCCCTGCAATACCGTACGGTTTCGACACAGGGGGTGAACGGCGTTTATCCTTTCTATTGCAACACCCGTGCCGAGGCTAAAACCGGCAACTGGTCGGCCAAGGTGATGGTAGGCGGTGCGACGTTTAACAAACAGGTAAAAATTGAAACCGTTAAACCCAATCGCCTGAAACTCGACCTGAATTTTGGGCCGCGACAATTCCTAACGGCAAAGGATTTTGCCATTGGCGGAGAAGGACAGGGAATCAATGGCGCGTTGAAGGTCAACTGGTTGCACGGTGCGGTAGCGCAAAATCTGAAAGCGAAAGTGGAGATGCAAGTCAAAGCCGTAAAAACCGAATTCAAAGGATACAACGGCTATGCCTTCGATGACCCTTCGCGCTATTTTTATACCGAACCGGAAGTATTGTTCGACGCCAACCTGGATCAGAACGGACAGGCCAATGTGCCGCTAAAAATCGGGGAAGTAAGCGCCGCACCGGGAAAACTGATCGCCAATTTCAAAGTACGGGCCTTCGAAGCCGGCGGCGATTTCAGCACCGATAATTTTGCGCTGGATGTGCTGCCGTACGATCGTTTTGTCGGCATTTACATTCCTACCGACAAATGGGGCAGCAAAACACTGGCGCGCAACGGCAGCAGCAAGGTCAATTTTGTTGTGGTCAACAACCTGGGCAAACCCGTTGCCAACCACAAAATCACCGTTGCTCTCTACCGGGTGGACTGGCGTTGGTGGTGGGACGACGATGCGCAATCGGGCATCGGGCAATTTAACAGCAGCGAACTCAACGACGCGCTCGATCACGCCGAACTCACCACCAATGCACAAGGTCAAGCTTCCTGGACGGTCAAACCCGGCGACTGGGGGCGTTATCTGGTACGGGTAGCCGATACCGAAGAAGGCCATACCGCCGGCGACTTTTTCTGGTCTGGATACCCGGAACAACTCAACGATATACAAAGCCGCAATGCCGCTGCGATGCTGCCATTCACCGTGGAAAAAGAAAAATACAACGTAGGCGAACAGGTTACGCTCAAAGTACCGGCCAGCGAAAACGGTCGTATTTTGCTCACCCTGGAAACAGGCACCCGTGTGGCCAAACACCTCTGGTTTGACGCCGTAGCAGGCGACAATATTTTAACCTTCACGGCTGAGAAAGACATGGCGCCCACCGTGTACGCCCATGTCAGCCTGATCCAGCCCCATGCCCAAACCAAAAACGACCTGCCCATCCGCATGTACGGCGTTATGCCGGTAAATATTGAAAATATCAATACCCGGCTCGAGGCCCAACTCGACATGCCCGATCAATTGAAACCCGACGAATTCTTCAACGTGGCGATTCGGGAAAAAGGCGGAAAGGCCTGTGTCTATACCCTCGACATCGTGGATGAAGGTCTGCTCGACCTCACACGATTTAAAACGCCCAACCCCTGGGAGGCATTCTATGCCCGTGAAGCCCACGGGGTAAAAACCTGGGACATTTACGATTACGTACTGGGTGCGTATGGCGCCGAACTTTCGCGCATCCTTGCCATCGGCGGCGACGGCATTAACCAAAAGGCAAAAAATGCCACGCAGGTCAATCGGTTCAAACCATGTGTCATTCACCTCGGGCCGTTTAAACTGGAAAAAGGCCAGGTAGCCAAACACCGGCTTAAAATTGAAAATTATGTCGGTTCGGTGCGCGTCATGGCGGTAATTTCTGCTCCGGCAGCAGGCGGTGATGGCGCTTACGGCAATGCCGAAAAAACTTGTCCGGTGCGCAAACCGCTGATGATTATGCCTACCCTGCCCCGTGTGCTGGGACCGGGAGAAACCCTGCGATTGCCGGTGGAGGTTTTTGCCATGGATAAATCGGTCAGCAGCGCCAATGTTACGGTGCGTGAAACCAGCGGCCTGGTGTCGGTGGCTACCGCTTCCAACAACCTTAGTTTTAGTCAACCCGGTCAGCAAATGATCTATTTTGACCTCAAAGTTGGACAAAAAACGGGGATTGCCAAATTTGTCATCCAGGCTTCCGGCGGCGGTGAAACGGCAAATTCTGAAATCGAAATCGAAGTAAGAAACCCCCACCCGGTTATTACAAGGGTATTTGATGGCATCGCCGAACCCGGTCAAACCTGGAATCAGACCGCCAAATCCACCGATTTCAGCGAACTGGAACGGTCCGTGCTGGAGGTGAGCAACATTCCGCCCATTAACCTGTCGCACCAGCTCGAATACCTGATTCAGTACCCGCATGGCTGTATCGAACAAACTACCTCAACGGCCTTCCCGCAGTTGTATGTAGATGTGTTGACGCCTTTGAGCGAGAAAGAGAAACAGAAAGTGCAGAAGCACATTGAAAAAGCCATTTCCAAATTGCAAAATTTCCAGATGTCGTCGGGCGCTTTTGCCTATTGGTCGGGTGGCAGTCAGGCATCCGACTGGTCGGGCACTTATGCCGGCCACTTCCTGCTGGAAGCCAAATCGCTGGGATATGCGGTGCCACAACAAGTGCTAGACAAATGGCTGGAATACCAGACCAAATCCGCGCGAACCTGGGAATCGGGCAACAACCGCAACGACCATTATTACTACGACAACGAGCTCACACAGGCTTACCGCCTGTACACCCTGGCGCTCGGCGGCAAGGCCGATCTGGCGGGCATGAACCGCCTGCGGGAAATGAAGAACAAATATGAAACAACCGCTTCATTGCTGGCAGCCGCCTATGCCGCAGCCGGCAAGGCCGAAGCCGCCCGCGATTTGATGAACGATGCCACCATGCAGAAATATACCTATACCTGGTGGGGACGTACCTTCGGCTCCAATCTGCGCGACCTGGCCCTTCAACTCGAAACCCTGGCCGGCATCGGCGACAACAAACGCGGGTTGAACGTAGCCATACAGGTAGCAACCATGGTAGGAAATGCGGCCCAGTGGTATTCCACGCACGAAGTAGCAACCAGTCTGCGCGCACTGAGCAAATACGCAAAACGCTCTGCCTTGAGCGAAAAGGCGGATTTTGTGGTAAAAACCGGCGGGAGGGAGACCCCGGTGAACAACACAACCCCTTACTACCTGCTGCCGCTCGAAGATGTTTCCGGCGGCGTATCGGTGCGCAATACCAGCGGACAACGTCTGTACACCCGGGTCGTGATGCGGGGCCGGCCGGCCACCGAACCGGCCGCCGAGGCCAAAAACATCGAACTGAATGTGCGGTACACCGACTTGAAAGGCACGGCTATTGACCCGGCCAAACTCAAGCAGGGGACTGATTTCATCGCAGAAGTGGCCGTTACGCGCAACACTTCCTTCAACTTCACCTTCAGTGAGTTAGCCTTGACCCAGATTTTCCCCTCCGGCTGGGAAATTCTCAACACCCGAATGACTGCGGTGGGCAGCGCCAATTCCGACCCAATGGATTATCAGGATGTGCGCGATGACCGGGTGATGACCTATTTTGACCTGCCTAATACCGGTGCGGGAAATAAAGTCACCCGTACCTATCGGATTCAATTGAATGCCGCCTACACGGGGCGTTATTATCTGCCGGCCGTGGCCTGTGAAGCCATGTACGACAACCGTATCCGGGCCGTGACGCCCGGGCGCTGGGTGGAAGTGGCGCCGTAATAAAGATCGAACACCGAATATCGAACACCGAAGTAATGAATTGCCGGGCAACTGCACCGGAAAACCAGGCACTTCATTACTTCGGTGTTCGGTGTTCAAAATTTGGAGTTCGACCCTCGAAAACATGCCGGTATCCGGCAAACTGGATGTAACCCGATTGGCACCCGGTACTTACACCTTAAAAATCACGGCTTCAACCGGCATTTATCTGGGTAAATTCATCAAATTGTAACGCTGTTGCTCCGCGAAGCGGTGTTTATTAAATACATGTTTGTATTTAAACGCCGCTTCGCGGTCAATCAGTCAGCATAAGGTGTTTCCAAAAATGTAGTTCCTACGTCGGGGTTTCCAATAAGTATGTCTAGATTTTCCTGATCCAGCGAAAGCGTACAAATTTAGTTTGGGGCATGCAACGGATAGAGGGAAATCTATACCTCTAATCCCGGTCATCTCGGCTCGTGTGTATTTCGATTCATCACCAGATAAGGGATGGTAAGCAGCGTTTCCTGGGTGATAAATCTGGATGGAGAAAGTTCAATAATCCCGATGGTACCTGTGCCGAAATGCGGTGCTGCAATGACCATACTGGTTTGGTTGTTGGTAAAATGCCATTCTCCGGTGAATTGGGAAGGCATCAGGAAATTACAGGGCGTTCCATTTGTATGGGAGAAGTAGGTGCCGTCGTTGAAAAACCGTAAACAATCGTCGGTTTGGCAAGGAAGAAGATCGCTGTCCTGCCAGGTATTCATATTTCCCAATCACGTAGTAAACACACGCGCCCCATAAAAATATCGCCGGACACTTGAAATTCGCAATTTATGTCCTACTTTTCGACGGTTTTTCGCACACTAATGCGCTGAAAATCCGCCGGTATGAGAAACCTTCTTCCTTTTTGCTTATTGCTGGCCCTTTGTGTTTTTTTCCCGAAATTCGTTTGCAGTCAGTCGGCTTTTGCCCGTGAATTGTGGGACGCTTACCACCAGGCGCCTGATTTTCCCGCACAAAAAGAAGCCTTCCGGAAACTTGAGCGATTTTACCGCTTTTATCACCTCGATTCCAATATCATCCTCTGCGAACAATTTAAATCCATTGCCGAAAAACAGCAGCCCGACTACGTTCCTTTTGTAGAGTTGCGTATCGCCGCCAAATTCACCCGGAAACTGTATTTTTAAAAAGCCGGCAATTTTTTGATCCCGATGCGGTAAAAAGCTGAACGGTAAAAAAACGACTCCCTGCGGGCAAGCGTCCTGCTCAACCTTTCCAATCTCAACAAAGCCCAGAAACAGGCCGGTCCCGCCCTGCAACGGGCCCTTGAAGCCGCAGCCATTCATAGCCGGTTGAACAACCGCCGCGAACTCTGCAATGATTATTCGGCTGCCGCCGGCGTTTATATTGTGTTGCCGACCCAACAGGATTCGGCTTTGTATTACCACCAAAAAGCCCTTGAAATCGCCGAAAAAGAACAGTTTGCCGATGTGATGGGCACCTTGAACAACA
>JANRLZ010000431.1:0-16006 GCA_033762055.1 Saprospiraceae bacterium | reverse complement strand
ACCCTGGTCTTAAAGCAAAATACTTAAAGGTATTGTTCCACACAACTACGCCCGAAGGAAAGTGGCGCGGGAAGTGGCGTTTGCAGGAGGATTTGTCCGGGACTTTACAGTTTTCCGGCTTTATGCCCCGAATGCATCAGGCAGAGCCCGAACCCGGGCACCCGTTTTTCCTGGTCTGCCATTGTCCGGGTGAGGGAGCCTTTGCCTCAGCAATATACGAAGTACATGGTAGCGTGCAAGGGTGGTGGAAGGAATTGGCAGCCAACAGGCCAGGCTTCCTGCAAGTAAAAGACGAGTTGAGGAAAAACCCGCTGCTGACACCCTCCCGCGCAAGGCATATGCCCGCTCCCCGCCGCCCCTAAACCCCTTGTTTGTACGGTGCATGGTGGTAGTACTTGGGGCGCGAATCAATGCGCACGTGCAGCCAGGGCACACCCAAGCCTGAGGTGCTCAGCCATACCGGTGCCTCGCTGAGGGCGTTGCTCCATTCGGCGGCCACGAGGTGCCAGAAGGCCATGACCTGGGCCCCGGGCGCATGCCGCACAAACTGCGCCAGGTGCGCGTAGTGTCCGGGCTCGCTTACCTGCACGGGAACAATAAGCATGGCATCTTTCCCGAGGTTCGGAAACGACGCTGCGCAGGTATGCCCCTGCAACTGTGCCTCAAACGCCGCCTTATCCGCCCGCACAGCCTGCAGCGCTCCGCTCCGGACCAGCACAAACTCACATGCCTCGCCCGTCTGCGCCGCAGTGAGGGGCCGTACCTCCCAAAAAAAGGCCTCAAATGGAGATGCAGCCAAAAGCCCGTTGAAAAAGTGCACCCATTCACCGTCGCCCTTCAGCCGCTCCATGGCCTCCTTGCAGCTCACGGGTTTCCCTTCCTGAAAGAGGCGGTATTTCGTGGTGTTGGGGTCCAGAGGGGTGATTTCGGCGGTGGGCATGGGGGGATGTTTTGCCTAACTAAACCTTTCTTTGTCTGCATTTACATGATGCGGAAACTCCTCTGCAAACAATGGATAAGGAATTCCCGGTATGGTCAGTTCAAACGAATCGGAGTCCATTCCTGAAATCTGGTTTCCCAGTCCGTTTATCTCCTGTCCTCTTTCGCTTATGACTTTTAAGGAAGGAATCGTCTGTGTGGAGATAACTTTTTCGGTGGGGAAGTCGTCAAAGGGAATCTTGTTCGTTGTGCAATACGATTTTATAAAGTCGTAAGGTGCTTCAATGGCGGGAAACGTGATTTGCCCGAAAACTACTCCCATAGGGGCATCTGCATGCTCGAAGGTTGTGGTCTCAATTAACTGGTTGTCTAAGAATATTTGATAAATTCTGGCCTCCACTGCCTGGTTGTTTAAGTTTTGATATGGTAATATAGGAAGAAAGGCGTTGATATGGGCAGGGTGTGGTTTGGGAATTGGTGGGATTGTGGGAGAAGGGTTTGTGGGTGGGAGATGGTGCTTGCGTGGAACTGTTGCACTCCCGCCCCTGCCGCCCTGGGCTGGCTTTGCGGGTTGGGTTTTGGGCGGCATGTTCGGGAGTGCGTTGTTTTTACCTTTGTTATTTTTTATCTGGTCGGTTTCTAAAATTTCATCTTCTGTATCCTCACTGCGTTCAATATCGCCAATAGTGCTACCCCGACATCTGCAAAAACCGCCTCCCACATCGTCGCCAAACCGCCCGCCCCGAGTGCCAGCACAATCAATTTCACCCCAAAAGCAAGGGCAATGTTTTGGAAAACGATGCGCCGTGTCGTTTTCCCAATATTGATGGAGGTGGCGATTTTGGCGGGCTGGTCAGTCTGGATGACTACATCGGCGGTTTCGATTGCTGCATCGCTGCCCATGCCGCCCATGGCAATGCCCACGTCGCTCAATGCCAAGACCGGCGCATCGTTGATGCCGTCGCCGACAAAGGCAATGACCCGTGTTTTATCTTGTTTCAGTTCCTCCACTTTTTGGACCTTGTCTTCGGGCAGGAGGTCGCCGAAAGCCGTGTCAATGCCAAGGTTTTGCGCCACTTTTTGCGTGATGGTGTTTTTGTCGCCGCTCAACATGACGGTTTGCCGAACCCCGTTTTCGTGCATGGACTTGACGGCTTCGGCAGCGTCTTTTTTTATTGTATCGGCAATCAAAACGCAGCCAACGTATTGATTTTCAATGGCTACAATGACTATCGTTTCCACGATGCCGTCAACCTCCGGGGCATAGCTGATGCCGAATTTTTGCAGCAATTTGGTGTTTCCCGCCAGCACAGTCTTGCCATTGACCTCGCCTTTCAATCCATGCCCGGAGATTTCCTCGACCTCCGTTGCCTGATATGGCGAAGCGTTGTTTTTCGTAAATTCGGCTATCGCTTTGGCTATTGGGTGCGTGGATTGGCGTTCCAATGCCGCCAATGTTTTCAGCATTTCCGCCTCCTCCATGCCCGCTGTGACGACTTTTTGCACCTGAAAAACGCCCTCCGTCAACGTCCCCGTTTTGTCCATGACTACGGTGTTCACCTTTGTCATCAAGTCCAAAAAATTGGAGCCTTTAAACAAAATCCCGTGCCGTGAAGCCGCCCCGATGCCGCCGAAATAGCCCAACGGAATGGAAATCACCAAAGCGCAAGGGCATGAGATGACCAGAAAAACCAACGCCCGGTAAAGCCAATCGTTGAACACATAATTGCCGACAACGAAATACGGCACAACCACCAGCGAAACCGCCAAAAAGAACACAATCGGCGTATAGATTTTGGCAAAACGCCTTATCAAAAGTTCGGTCTGCGCCTTGCGGGCGGTGGCGTTTTGCACCATGTCGAGGATGCGGGCGAGCGAACTGTCGGCGTATTTTTTTGTCACCCGCAGTTCGATGACCTTGTCGAGGTTCAACATTCCAGCCAGTACGGTCTCGCCTTTTTCAAGGGTCTTTGGCTTGCTTTCGCCCGTCAAAGCCGCCGTGTTGAAACTGGATTTTGCGGAAAGCATCTCGCTGTCGAGCGGCACTTTTTCACCCGAACGGACTTGGATGGTGTCGCCGATTTCGACCGTTTCCGGTTTCACAGATTGGTAATTCCCGTTTTTCAACAGGTTGGCAAAGGCTGGGCGCACGTCCAAAAGTGCCTTGATATTGCTTTTCGCCCGGTTGACCGCCGCAGATTGGAACAGTTCGCCGATGGCGTAAAACAGCATCACCGCCACGCCTTCCGGATATTCGCCGATGGCAAATGCGCCGACCGTCGCCAGCACCATGAGCATAAATTCCGTGAAAAACTCGCCTTTGGCAATCGCCTGAAACGCCTCTCGCATCACCGGAAAACCAACGGGCAAATAGGCAGCGAAATAAAAAGCCAGCCGGATGTAGCCATTGAAAAAAGTCTGCGGGATGTAATAGTCTAGCGCAATACCGAGCAAAAGTAAGGTCAAACTAACAGCCGCCGGCAAATACTGCCGCCAAACGCCATGTTCTTCGCCGTGCGAATGGTCGTGGTCGTGCCCGTCGTCGTCGCTGTGCTGTCCATTTAGCAAATTTTGGGCGTTAGCTTGGGTGTAGATTTTTTCTTCAAGGGTGCAGCAAAGTTGTTTGCCGTCTTTATCGTAGATGTGTTGATGTGCCATTTGCGTTATTGATTATTGTCCAAAATGTGTTTTAAGTCAAGGGGGATTTCCAAAGGCAAAAGCGGCGGCACGTTTGCCCCGCCCGTATTGCCGACCGGAATTTGCCCGACGAAAGATTTGACTCCACCGAAAACCAACCGAAGTATCTGCCCACGGATTTCCCGCCAACTTTTGATTTGAAAACCGAATTGCAGCATTTTCCAATGCACATAGGAGTGTTCTTTCGGGTAGGATTGCCCCAGAATGTGTGCACGCTCCAAATGGTGCCATGCCTGGGGCAAATCGCCTGCTAAGATCGCATTTTGGTAAAGTCCAAGTTCTGCTCGGTAATGTTTTTTTAAGCCTTTCGGCATATTCCAATAGAATTTCATGTTGAAAATAATTTAATGTTGAGTAGAAAAAAGAGGTTGCCGCCACCAGTTCCGACAACGGCAACCCAGTTGTTTTTTCCTAAAACTCAATGCTCATGCCCGCCGCCGCCTTCCGATTTTATCAGGTGCGATTGAAGGTAATAAGCCCCTTTAATGACGATGTTTTTCGCCGTTTCAATGGGCTGCAAAAAAGTCGTTTGCACATAGCCGAGTTGTGAAGTCCCTGTTTTCACTTCAATTCTTTGAAAGTGAAACTCCGTGCCTTCGGCGGTTTTTTCCTCCTCCTCCAACACGAAAACGAACTCCCGACCTTCGGCTTTGATGATGGCATCTACGGGCAGCGCATCCACCGAGTTGCTGCCCACTTCCACCAGCGCATTGACGTACATTCCGGGGATGAGCATCTGCCGTTCGTTCAGGATGTCGGCATGGACGGCTACCGATTTCGTCTCGTTCTCGAACGACTTGCCCACGCTGAAAATCTTGCCACGGATTTCCGAACCGTCCTGGTTGGTCAGGATGAAACGCACGTTTTGTCCGGAGCGCACCTTGAACAAATCCTTTTCATAGACCAGCAAATCCACGTGCATTTTTGAGTTGTCCACGATGCTGAAAAGGGGCTTGCCGACCTCCGCCGCCGCCCCAATCGTCACGTTGATTTCGGTAATGTTGCCCGAAATCGGGGCGACGAGGTTGATTGTGGGCGACTGTGAATTGCCGCCGATCTCAATGTTTTGTCCCAAAATGGCGATTTGATTTTGCAGCGTCTTGATTTTCGCTTCCTCGGCTTGCAGGTCGGAACTGACTTTTTGGAAGACCTTTTTGGCGTTCACGTTCTCGTCGGTGAGTTCTTTTTGACGGGCAAATTCGAGCCGCAAAAATTCCAAATTCGCCTGTGAAGCGGTCAGTTCCTGCGAGAGTTTTTCCCGTTCGAGGCGCAGGTTGTTGTACACCATGCTCTGCATCGTCGCCAGCACCTGCCCCGCTTTCACGGCTTGTCCAGCGATGACTTTGATGCTTTGAATGGTTCCCGGTAGTTGCACGCTCACCTGCGCCTGATTTTGCGGCGGCAGTTTGGTGTAGCCGTTGGCGTTGATGACCTCGCTCAAATTCTTCTTTTCAAAACCGCCCAAGACCAGCCCGGTCGTTTTGTACTGTGCCTCGTTCAGATGCACTTCCTTGATCATGGGGTTTTCTTCGTGCCCGCCTTCTTCGTGGGCGGCTTCGGTTTTTTCGCCGGCATGGTCGTGACCGTCGCCTTCGGTGTGCTCGGGGCGGAAAAACAATGCCCAGATGAGGACTCCGAAGAGGGCGGCGAGGGCGATGCCACCGTATATTTTCAAATTCTTGTTCATTGTATTGAAAAATTGAAACCAATAAATCCCGTTTTTGACAATCTGGATTTATTGATTGATGAGAAATTTAAGAAAAACCACCGTCTGGTTGAGGCTGTTGACCGCCTCCAAATAGGAGCGTTGGATTTCCAGATTGGTTTGCAAAGCCTGTGCGTATTCAACATAGCCGATGTCGCCGCCGAAATAGGCTTTCGAGGCGTTTTCGACGATGGATTTCGCATTGGGCAACGCCGAATTTTGGTAGTACGCCACGTTGCTTTTCCAAAAAACAAACCGCCCGGCGGACTGCCGCAACTGGTTTTGCAACTGTGCTTGCAGGTACTCCCCGTGTTTTTGCTGCGCCATGATTTGCAGGTCGGCGGCTTCGGTTTTTGCCCGGTAGCCTTTTGCCCCGAAAATGGGAACGGAGATGCCCAACTGAACGCCCTGAAAACGAGGCACGGCGTTGTAGTTTACCAACTGCCCGTCCACTTCTTGCGCCCCGGCGAGGGATTGAATGAAATAACCCGCCCTGAAATCGGGCAGCCGTTCGGCGTTTGCCAGCCGTTTTTCGGCTTCGGCAAGGGCAATTTGGTTTTGGGCAAAGCGGAGTTGCGGGTTGTTGCGCAGGAGGCTCGTGTCCGTGATTTCGGAAAAATCGGTCGCCAAAAACGGCAATTCCTGGACTGAAAAATCCCCCGGAAGATTGAGCCATTGCCGCAGGCTCGATTTTTCCGTTTCAATCGAAACCCGCACTTGCTCGATGTTTTGCAGCAAATTTTTCTGCCTTGTTTCGGCGGTCGTTTTTTCCAAAAGGTTGCTTTCGCCCGTTTTGAGTTTCAGGGAAGCCGCTCGCACGAATTGCTGCAAGAGGCTGTCCTCCCGGACCAAGACCTTTTCCAACGCCATTAGATATTGGATTTGAAACCAAGATTGACGGACGTTGAACATGAGTTCGCTTCGGGAAATGGCGAGTTGCGATTGGGCAACGCCCGTTTGCCGTGTAGCGAGGGTGCGCCTTGCCCGCAGCGTGGAAGGGTTCGGGATGTCCTGCGAAACGGAGAAATTCTGGTCAAATCGGCGGGTGTTGTACTGCCCCAGTTGCGCCACGAAATCGGTTTTTGGCAAGATGCCCGCCGCCTGCTGCATGGCTTCGTGCGACTGGATTTCAAAAGCGTTCGCCTGCAATAAGGGGTTGTTTTGCTGCGCCAAATCGAGGGCTTCGGGCAGTGAAAGGGGGGGCGTTTGGGCGGTTGTTTTTTTGGAAAAACAAAAACACAATACCAGCACGGCTGCAAGCGGAGCGGCATTTTTGCGCCCGCCTTTCAGTTTTTCTTCAAAAAGGTAGTATAAAATCGGCAGCACGATGAGCGTCAGGAGCGTGGCGGTAATCAAGCCGCCTATGACGACGGTCGCCAGCGGTTTTTGAACCTCTGCACCCGGCCCAGTGCTCAACGCCATGGGCAAAAAGCCGAGCGAAGCCACCGAAGCCGTCATGATGACGGGGCGCAAACGGACTTTCGTGCCTTCCCGGATGCGCTGCAAAACGTCCGCCATGCCCTCGCTTTTCAGTTGGTTGAAATAGCCGATAAGGACGATGCCGTTCAAAACCGCCACGCCAAACAAGGCGATAAAGCCCACGCCCGCCGAAATGGAAAACGGCATGCCCCGCATCCAGAGCGCAAACACGCCGCCGATTGCCGACAGGGGAA
This sequence comes from Saprospiraceae bacterium, assembly GCA_033762055.1. Classification (GTDB taxonomy): domain Bacteria; phylum Bacteroidota; class Bacteroidia; order Chitinophagales; family Saprospiraceae; genus M3007. The sequence goes on along the minus strand of JANRLZ010000431.1, from coordinate 8,992 downwards.
TGGCGGTGAAAATCAGGAGCGACTGTTTGACGCTATTGAAGGTGAAAAACAGGAGGACGAAAATCAGCGCAAGCGCAATGGGGACGGCAATAGAAAGCCGTTTGTTTGCTTTGACGAGGTTCTCGAATTGCCCGCCGTAGGTGATGAAGTAGCCTGGCGGCATTTTGAGTTTTGCGTCCAAATTCGCCCGAATTTCATTGACCACGCTTTTCACGTCCCTTCCCCGGACGTTGAAACCAATGACGATACGCCGCTTGCCGTCTTCCCGGCTGACCTGAATGGGGCCGGGTTCAAATTTGATTTCCGCCACCTGTTCGAGCGGTATTTGGCTGCCAGAGGGCAGCGAGACGAAAAGGTTTTTCAGGTTGCCGATGTCTTGTCGGCTGTCGTATTGGAGGCGCACCACAAGGTCAAAGCGTTTTTCGCCCTCATAGACCACACCCGCTTTTTCGCCTGCAAAACCTGTTCGGACGACTTGATTGAGGTCGCCGACGTTCAAACCATAGAGGGCGAGTTTGTCTTTATTGTACTTGACCGTGATTTGGGGCAAACCGCTGACTGCTTCCGGGCGAGCATCCTCCACGCCTTCCACGTTTTGTACCAACGGCATCGCCTGTTCCGCCAAACCAGACAACAGGTCAATGTCTTCGCCGAAAATTTTAACCGCCACGTCGCTGCGCACGCCCGTCATCAGTTCGTTGAAGCGCATTTGAATGGGCTGGGTAAATTCGGTCGTCACGCCAGGGATGTTGTCGAGGGTGGCTTCCATTTTGGACATCATTTCCTCCCTTGTTTTAGCGGAAGTCCATTCTTTCCGGTCATTCATGATAATCATCACGTCTGCCGCTTCCATAGGCATGGGGTCGGTCGGGACTTCTGCGCTACCGATTTTGGAGACGATTTCCCGGATTTCGGGAAATTTTTCCTTCAACATTTGTTCGGCTTTGGTGGTCGTTTCAATCTCCTGACTGAGCGAACTGCCGGGTGGGATGATTACGTGGGTAGCAATATTGCCCTCGTCCAAAGTGGGGATGAACTCGCCGCCCAATCGGTTGAAAACGAACATCGAAACGGCAAGAAGCATCAAGGCAATCCCAACAACCAAGGCTTTTATTTTAAATGCACCTTCCAAAAATGGCGCATAAATCCGATAACAGAAGGCTATTATGCGGTCGGAGATGTTTTGGGTGTGCCCTGTTTTTTTGCTCAAAAACAAGGCTGACATCATCGGGACGTAGGTCAGTGACAGAATGAATGCTCCCAAAATGGCAAACGAAACGGTCTGCGCCATGGGGCGGAACATCTTGCCCTCAATGCCGATCAGCGCCAAAATAGGTAGATAAACGATGAGGATAATAATTTCGCCGAAGGCTGCGCTGCCCCTGATTTTTGAGGATGCCTGATAAACTGCGTCGTCCATTTGGGCGGTCGAAAGTTTGCCCCTGTCCGTGATTTGCAATCTGTGGACGATAGCTTCAACAATAATCACCGCCCCGTCCACAATCAGCCCGAAGTCAATCGCTCCGAGGCTCATAAGGTTGCCCGACACGCCAAAGAAGTTCATCAAACTGACTGCAAAAAGCAAGGAAAGCGGGATGACTGAAGCCACCACCAAGCCCGCCCGCAAGTTGCCGAGCAACAATATGAGGATGAAAATGACTATGAGCGCACCTTCCAAGAGGTTGGTCTGGACGGTCCCGATGGCATTTTTGACCAATTTGGTGCGGTCGAGGAAAGGCTCCACGTCCACGCCCTCAGGTAAGGATTTTCGGATTTGCTCCATTTTTTCCTTGACCAGCGTGACGACCTCTGCGCTGTTTGCACCTTTGAGCATCATAACCATGCCGCTGACGGCTTCGCCCTTGCCGTCCTTCGTGGTTGCACCGTAGCGGATGGAACTGCCGAACTGCACCGTCGCCACGTCCCGCACCAGAATGGGGATGCCATTCCGGTTTTTGACGACGATTTTTTGGATGTCGTCCAAGCCATTGACCATGCCAATGCCGCGGATGAACCAGGCGTTGGGTTTTTTGTCAATGTATGCCCCGCCCGTGTTCTCGTTGTTGCGTTCGAGGGCTTCGAGGATTTCGGGCATGGTGGTGTTCATGCTCCGCAACTTGTCGGGCTGTACGGCAATTTCGTACTGTTTCAACAAGCCGCCGAGGGTGTTCACTTCCGCTACGCCAGGCGTTCCAATGAGTTGGGGTTTGATAATCCAGTCCTGTACGGTGCGTAAGTCAATGGCGTTGTAATTGTCCTCAAAACCGGGTTTCGGGAACACAACGTACTGGTAAATCTCGCCCAAACCCGTGCTGATGGGTGCCAGTTCGGGCGTTCCCATGCCGGGCGGGATGTTGCCCTCGGCTTCTTTGAGGCGTTCAGAAATTTGGGTCCTTGCCCAAAAAATATCCACTTCTTCCTCAAAAACGACGGTGACGACGCTCAATCCGAAACGACTGATGGAGCGCAGTTCGATGATTTTTGGGATGGGTTTTACCGCCTGTTCGATGGGGTAGGTGATGAATTTTTCCACCTCCTGCGCCGCCAGCGTTGGCGAAGTGGTGATGACCTGCACCTGATTGTTGGTGATGTCGGGCAGTGCGTCAACGGGCAGCCGGGACAGCGAAAAGATGCCCCAGACGACCAAAGCCAGCGTGAACAAGCCCACGATGAACTTATTCTTTATGCTGAAATAGATGATTTTATCAAGCATTGAAATTTAGTTTAGGTTGAACAAAACACCGTAAAGCACTGGTGGAGCCACTGCCTTCGGGCGGGTTGCGGCGAAGCCGCACCAGACTTTTTTGCTACAATCTAAACTTTGGGAGGGCGGAAAATGGTGTTGAGATGCCCGCTTTGCCAATCAAAAACGTAGTGGAATGTGCTTTTTTCCTCAAATTCCGTAAGGACTGGCTTGAAGTGCCATTTGAAGGCTTTGGCAAGGGCTATGATTTGCCCGCAGCAACTGCAAATGCAGAACGGGGAGCAATGGTCATTTCCGGTTTCGTGCGGGCAATCGGAGTGCTCGTTGGCTGCGAGGCTTGCAAATTCAGCACTCTCCAGGGCGTTCATTTCGTGAACGTCAGAGCATGGCATCAGGCTCAATGCCAAGAAGTAGATGCTGAAAATGAAGCAAAAAGATTTCATTTATGCTAATAACGTGGGTTTGAGTGGTTTGTTTTTGTTTTATTTTTTTAGTGAGGATAACGTCCAAGCCTTTGCTCTATTGCCTCAGCAATTTACGCAAAAACTTTCCTCCCACACAAGCACCCTCCCAAAAAATTGGCAGCCAGCAGAAAAGGCTCTGTCTGACCTTCCGGAGCGATCCCGCCTCACCCCAAAACCTCCCTCTTCCTCCGCCTATTCCTTCACCAGTTTAAGCACCGAATGGCCCCGGGCGGTGCGGATGCCCAGAAAATACAGCCCGGCCGGGCCGGGTATCTCCAGGTTGGTGCCAGGCGCGGCATTCAGCGGCAGGGTGTATATTATTTTCCCTAAACCGTCGGTAAGGGTAATGACCACCTCCTCCGGGTCCGGAAGGGAAAGCTGCACCACGCCCCTGCACGGGTTCGGGTAAACCGAAATCAGGGAGTCGGGGACCGGGCTAACATTACCTCCGGGGCCCTGACTGAGTTTAAGCACAAAAACATCAAAGGACCCATTTGAGGATACCCTGGCAACCCCCGGACCTGTATCAAAATCTACGGGGCCGTTAAATTTACCGGTGGAATACAGGTTGCCGGAGTCATCCGCGCAGATACCATACCCATATTCTGTTGAGGCCACACCAAATGACCTTGCCCAGAGGAAATTGCCACGGGGGTCCATTTTTTGCACAAAAGCATCGGGTCCCCCTGCCGAGGTAAGGGCCGTCTTTCGCAGTCCGGGGTCAAAATCCACAGTCCCCGTAAATCGCCCCGTTGTGTACACATTCCCATTCCGGTCCGTACAGATGCCGTAAACCTCATCCAGTTCGGAAGTCCCGAAGGTGGATGCCCAGCGAAAGGTACCCGAAGCATCCATTTTATGTATAAAAGGACCTATATAGCTTCCGGAGGTAACGAGGTACTCCTCCGGACCGGGGTCAAAATCCGCCGTTCCCTGAAAAAAGCCGGCTGAAAAAATGTTGCCCTGCTCATCTGCATGGAAACCACGTACTTCGTCAAAACCCGATCCTCCCCATGACTTCGCCCAGATAAAGTTGCCGGCGCTATCCATTTTCTGAATAAAGACATCCGTGTCCCCCTTCGAGGTAAGGTTGGCGACTCCGGGTCCGGGATCAAAATCCATCGTATGACGAAACGAACCGGTGCAATACACGTTTCCCGAAGCGTCGGTGGCAATCCCATTGCTGGACGAAGAATGAATGTTTCCAAAGGATTTCGCCCAGCGGAAATGGCCGTAGGCATCCATTTTTTGTACAAAAATATTGGAAAAACCCACCGGATTCAGGTTCGCAACCCCGGGACCCGGATCAGCATCTACGACATCAGAAAACTTGCCGGTGGTATATACATTCCCTGCCGCATCGGTGGCGATACCATGCCCTGTATCATGCCAGTAACCGCCGAAAGCCCTGACCCAGATGAGGTTACCGGACGCATCCATTTTATGTACAAAAACATCCCTCGTGCTGGAAGCAGTCAGGCCCGTAACCCCCGAATCCGGGTCAAAATCCACGGTGCCCTGAAATTCGCCCGTAGTGTACACATTGCCCGCAGCGTCTATGTGCAGGGAGAATACGGCATCCGTCAGCGACCCGCCAAAGGATTTAGCCCAAAGGAAATTACCTCCGGCATCCATTTTTTGCACAAAAACATCCGTTTCGCCTGCCGATGTAAGCTGAAAAACACCCGGGCCGGGGTCAAAATCGACCGTGCCTGAGAGGTCTCCTGCGGTATAGATATTCCCCTCCGCATCCGCCGCTATCAGATAAACCGTATCATCTGACCGCCCCCCGAAAGACCTTACCCAGCCAAAGTCCTGGGCCGGGAGATACAGCGTGGCTGCTGCCATCATCCAGAAGGTCAGAAATCTTGCTTTTGAGCACATCGGCAAAATATTTGCTAAACGAATTGCCATACTTTCCTATAAATTTAGGTGAAAAGTCTGTCATGTGTGCAAACGCTTAATCCCAAATCCCAAATCCCAAAACCCCCAACCCAAAACTCAAAACCCAAAACCCAAATCCCCCAACCCAAAACTCTCAAATCACCCCAACCAACCATCGTTCCATTATTTGCGTAAATTTGGGGCCTAAACCCTGCCCATGATCCGGCTCGAAGCCCACAACCTTTGCAAAACCTACCGCCAGCGGGCTGTGGTGGACAATGTGTCCGTAAACGTCACCCAGGGTGAAATCGTGGGCTTGCTCGGCCCGAACGGAGCCGGTAAAACCACCACCTTCTACATGATAACGGGCCTTATCCGGCCCGATTCAGGCCATATCCTGCTCGACGGGCTCGACATTACCCAGCAGCCCATGTACCGCCGCGGGCAGCTCGGCATTGGCTACCTCGCCCAGGAAGCCTCCGTGTTTCGCGAGCTGTCGGTAGAGGACAATATCCTCGCCGTGCTCGAACTGGCCACCAAACTCACCCATGCCGAACGGAAAGCCCGTGCCGAAACCCTCATGGAGGAGTTCAGCATTACCCATATCCGCAAAAGCCGCGGTAAGGTGCTCTCCGGGGGCGAGCGCCGCCGCACCGAAATCGCCCGCGCCCTGGCGGTTAACCCCAAGTTTATTCTGCTCGACGAACCCTTCGCCGGTATCGACCCCATCGCCAAAGGCGAAATTCAGGACCTCGTGCTCGCGCTTAAGCAGCGCAATATTGGCGTACTCATCACCGACCACGATGCCCAGGCCACCCTCGGCATCACCGACCGCGCCTACCTGCTGTATCAGGGCAAAATCCTGGAGGCCGGCACCTCCGTCGAACTGGCTGAGGATGCCCGCGTGCGCGAGCTCTACCTCGGCAAAGACTTTAAGCTCAACCGATGATTCTGCTCGTACACAAAGTCGCCAGCTGGTTTCTCAAGCGCCGCATGGAGCACGTGCAAACCTATATGCTCGACCCGGAAGGGGTGCAGGAGCGGGTATTGAACGAACTGGTGAGCCAGGCCTCCCAAACCTTGTGGGGGCGCGTACACGGCTACGCCAGCATGCGCTCCGCCGATGATTTCCGCCGCAATACGCCGGTTTCCACCTACGAGCAGTTGTACCCCTACATCGAAAAATCGCTTCAGGGTCAGCCCGATGTGCTGTGGCCCGGTCCGGTGGAGTGGTTTGCCAAATCCAGCGGCACCACCAACGACAAAAGCAAGTTTATCCCCGTGACCCCGGCCTCCCTTGAAGACTGCCACTTCCGGGCAGGGCAGGACATGCTGGCTATTTACCTCGAAAATAAGCCCGAGAGCAAGCTATTCTCCGGCAAATCGCTCTCCATCGGCGGAAGCCACGCCGTAAACCGGCACAACGAGTTTTCGCGCACGGGCGACCTGAGCGCGGTGCTCATGGCCAACCTGCCGATTTTTTACGAATGGCTGCGTACCCCCAGCCGCGAAGTGGCGCTCATGGCCGAGTGGGAGAAAAAAATCGACGCCATGGCCCGGGAGGTCATGGAAGAAGATGTAACCGCCATTGCCGGCGTGCCCACCTGGACGCTCGTGCTCATCGACCGCATTTTTCAGATCAAAGGCATCACCTCACGCAATTTGCTGGAAGTTTGGCCAAATTTGGAGCTGTATGTGCATGGCGGGGTGAGTTTTGAGCCTTACCGCGACCAGTTCCGCCAGTTGCTGCCCACGCCCAACATGACCTATCTCGACTGCTACAACGCGTCGGAAGGCTTTTTTGCCGTGCAGGACACGCTCGAGCAGCGCGACATGCTGCTCATGCTGGATTACGGCATTTTCTTCGAATTTATGCCCATGGACCAGTTGGGCGAGCGTTTTCCCAAAACCTGCCTGTTGCACGAGGTCGAAACCGGGGTGCAATACGCCGTGGTCATCAGCACCAATGGCGGGCTGTGGCGGTACCTCATCGGCGACACGGTGGTGTTTACGTCCCTGCGGCCGTACCGCATCCGGATTTCGGGCCGAACGAAGTTTTTTATCAATGCCTTTGGCGAAGAGCTGGTGGTGGACAATGCCGACGAGGCCCTTGTGGCGGCCTGTGCAGCCACCGGAGCCACGGTGGTGGATTACACCGCCGGTCCCATCTATTTCGACGCAGGCTCCCAGGGCGGCCACGAATGGCTGATTGAGTTTGAGCACGCCCCTGACGACATGGAGCGCTTCACTGAGGTGCTGGATGCAACCCTCAAGCGCGTCAATTCCGACTACGAAGCCAAACGGGCGGGTGACATCGCCCTGCGCCGCCCGCTGATCCATTCCATGCAGCGGGGCGTATTTCACCAGTGGATGAAAAAGCGCGGCAAACTGGGCGGCCAAAACAAGGTACCCCGCCTCGCGAATAACCGGCAGTACCTGGAGGAGTTGTTGGAAATGAAGGGGTAGAGTTTGGTGGTTTGAAGTTTGGGAGTTTGAAGTGGCCAAAGGCTATGCCCCCTCTCCCGGCGCAACGCTCCCTGAGCCTGAAGGGCTCACCTATCCCAGCGAAGGGCATCGCCCCTCGCCCCACGAAAATTTTCAAACAGTTTCAACCGTTTACCCGCCGGGAAACCATTAAAATGGTTCATGATCAACCAATTACACCCATTCCCACGATTAAAATCGTGGGCTGAAACACGCATCGCCCATCGCACCACGAACACGCAAAGCGGCCGATTCCACAACGCACGGTTTCAACCGTGGGGAACCATGGCAACGAAAATTTTCGAACGATTTTAACCGTTTTCCCAGGCGGTAAACCCAAAATTGATTCCCATTCAACCAGTTACCTCCCTGCCTGTAATGGAAATCCTGGGCTGAAACATGCATCACCCACCACGGGCGAAGCCCAACTTCAAACTTCAAACTCCCCCACTTCCAAACTATTCCTCGTATGGCTAAGCTGCACCTCCAGGTACGGCTTACGCGCCATGCGTGCCGCTACCCACCACTCAAAGCGCACAAACTCATCCGAAAGGGGTGACCACTCCCGGCTTTGTAACTGCTCAAAGTTTTTGTGAAAATCCGGCGGTAATTGCGAAAAAGAATAACTCACACGCTCCAGCGACTGCAAGCAGCGGTAAATCAGTTGCTGGCGGTTATCAATCTGGTACCGGGCCAGGTGCTTACGCAGGTTTTCCACACGGGCACTCACAAGGTCCAGCTTATCCTGATCGATGAGCAGCAAAATCTCAAACGTGCGGATACCCACATTCCAGCCTTCCTTGTCGGTAAGCAATTCGGTGGTGGAATTCAGGATCTGTATGGCCTGTTTGGTATTGCCCCGCAGGTAGGCCAGGCTGGATTCGAGGTAAATCACAATGCCCGTACTCTGGTCGAGGCGCTTTTGCTGGCGAAATACGTCCAGCTTCCGGATCAGGGCCTCGGCATCGTCCAGTTGGCCCAGGTACATGCAGGCATAGAGCTTACAGGTAGAAGCCGCAAGGGTGTTTTTCTTTTTTTCATGGAATAAAGAAAGGGCCTGATCCGCCGAAAGGATGGTTTGGGCAAAATTCGCCTGCTTGAGGTCGAGCATGGCAAGTTGCAGGTAGGGAATGCCCTTGCGGTTTTTCGAGCCGATACCCGGATTGGCAGTGAGCAAGGCAATCATTTCCTCGGCGGTGCGGCGCAGCTCCGTGCTTTCCTGCAAAAGCTCGTGAAGGTACTGGCGCAGCAGGAGGTAGTAATAGTGGGCCCGTGTGCTGTAAGCCTCTTCCAGGCGGTCCTCGAGCACCTTGCAGTTGTGTTGCAGGTACTCAATGGTGGCCTGTTCCTGCGAAGTTTTTTCAGCGCGCAGGGCACGGAATTCATCAAAATAGCCCACCCCCATGAGGTCCGACTCATATTGCCGCAGCCCCAGCTCAATATCGCGGCGCATGCC
>JANRLZ010000430.1:0-4309 GCA_033762055.1 Saprospiraceae bacterium | reverse complement strand
AAAAACATCGTGCATCGCCTTTATCTGCTGTTTATCACGGCGGTATTTCCGCTTTGGTGCGGCGCCCAATCGCTCGATTCGCTTTTTATCCGACTCGATGCGCAAGAATCCTCGCTTTCTGCTGTTTTTCAGCACCTGGAAAGTCGTTATCCGATTCGTTTTTATTTTTCAGCCGCGGCACTGCCGGCTGCACCCGTAAAAACAGACGCAATGGCGGCGCCGCTACCGGTCGTATTGCGCCAACTGCTGAAAAACACCGGACTGGATTTCTTTTTTTACCGCCATTATGGCGTTGCCGTCGCTCCCGAAAGCGTAATCGCCACAGAATATGCGGCTGGTTATTATGCGGCCCTTGAAGCGCTACGTGCAGCGCCGGCTTCGTCGGAAATCCCGCCGGCCGTCCAGGTATTCAGCATCGGCGATGCGCAAAATATTCGTCCCGACGGACGGGTAAAATTAAGCGGTCAGGTACGCGATGCGCAAAGCGGCGAGGGAGTCGCCCGGGCGGTCTGTAACTGGAGCGGGGCTTCAGACGGATCTGTAACTTGCGACGGCCGGGGCAACTTCTCCATCGAAATATCCGCTGGAACCTATTCGCTGCGTTTGGAACGGCTGGGTTATGAACCCGTCGAGGTCGCGCTGCTGGCATACAACGACGGTGAGATTATCTTGCCGATGGATCCCGCCAACACCGTGTTGGCCGAAGCCGTCATCAAGGCCCGCGCTACCGACAACAATGTGCGCAATGCCCGAATCGGCACGGTGACACTTGATCCCAAAGCCATCAAAAAACTGCCTACCCTGATGGGGGAGGTAGATGTGGTGCGCAGTCTGCTGCTGATTACTGGGGTTACCTCCACCGGCGAAGGCGCCGCGGGCTTCAATGTACGTGGCGGCGATGTAGATCAAAATCTGATGTTACAGGATGAAATGGTGTTGTTTAATGCCAGCCACGCGCTCGGTTTTTTCAGCAGTTACAATCCTGATCTGGTACAGGGTATTGAGTTGCACAAAAGCATTTTGCCGGCGCATTACGGCGGGCGGCTGGCATCTATCCTGGATGTACAGATGCGCGACGGCGACCTTGAAAAATGGAAAATCAAGGGCGGCGCCGGTCCGGTCAGTGCGCGGTTCAGCGTGGAGGGGCCGGTGATAAAAAATAAAGCTTCCCTGATCGGCGGTGTGCGGGCTTCGTTTTCCGACTGGGTATTGGGATTATCAAAACGACCGGAATTGCAGCGCAGTTCAGCCAGTTTTTACGATGTTAATTTGCGCTACACGCATCGTTTGAACAGTAAAAACCACCTGACCGTTTCGGGCTATAACGCCGCCGATGCGTTTGTGTACGACCAAAGCTTCGGTTTTGATTATTCCACGGTGGGCGGGCAACTGGCTTACAAACATTTTTGGGGTGAAAAAGGCGTTTCCCGGCTTTCGCTGGCGGTGAGCGATTACCAAAGTACGCAAACCGATTACGAAGGCGCCGACGGCGGCACCCTCAAAAACGGGATTCGATATTTCAAGGTAAAAGAACACATTACCCTGCGTCGGCGCAAGGGACTTCAATGGGATTTGGGCGCCGAATCCATCCTGTACCGGGTGCAGCCCGGCGAGCAACAACCCCTGGGTGAACGTTCCATCATCGCAGCCAAAAAACTGGAACGGGAAACCGGACTGGAAGCCGCACTTTTCGGCAGTGTAGAATGGGAAATTTCGTCTGCCTGGTTGCTGAGTGGCGGATTTCGCCTGAATCACTACCGTTATTTGGGGCCAAAAACGGTATTTGCCTACAACCCGGTCATTTCCGAGGAAAATGTGAGCGACACGCTGCGTTACGGAGCAGGAAAAACCATCGCATCATACTGGAGCCCCGAGCCGCGGGTTTCGCTGCGTTACCGACTGGATCCATTCCGTTCAATCAAAGCCGGTTACAGTCGTACCAGCCAGTTTATCAATCAGATTTTCAATACCGACTCCCCTACCCCGACCAGCCAATACCAGTTGAGTACCAATTACCTGCAACCTTTCCGGGCGCACAATTACGCGATCGGCTATTTCCGGAACACGCGCAAAAACACCTGGGAATTTGCCTCAGAACTGTTTTATCGCGACATAGACCGGCTGTGGGATTTTCGTGATTTTGCAGATTTGATCGCCAATAAAACCATTGAAACAGAAATTCGCCATGGCATCGGACGCGCCTACGGCTTTGAATTGAGCGCCAAAACCACACGCCCGGTGTACAACGGACAGTTCGGTTACACCTATTCACGCGCCGAACGCCGGGTGCAGGGTATCAGTCGCGGCGACTGGTATCCCAGCAATTTTGACAAACCACATATCATCAACCTGGTTTTTAATTACCAGCCCAACCAAAGGCATACCTGGACCTTCCACTTTACCTACAGCACCGGTCGGCCCACCACGGCGCCCCTGACCAACTACCGGCTGAATAACAACATCATCGTACCGGTGTATGCCCCGCGCAACCAGGTGCGCATCCCGGATTATCACCGACTGGATATTTCCTACACCATCGGGCGGGGGTATAACAAGCGAAAAACGTTCCGTACCTCCTGGAATTTTTCAATTTACAATGTTTATGCCCGAAAAAACGCTTTCTCCGTATTTTTTGAGCCCAATGTTTTCCAGCAGCCGGTCGCCAAACGACTCGCTATTCTCGGCACGGTGTTTCCTGCCATCACCCTGAATATTGAAACGATATGAGATTACTACTCCTGTTGATAATGAGCGCCGCCCTGTTCTGGTATGCCTGCGTGGACGAGATACAGCTGGCCCCTCCCGACCTGCCTGATTCGGGCATGTTGGTACAGGGGAAAATGCTTTATGGTTATCCCGCCCAAATTACTGCCGAGGTGTTTGAATTGTACACCCTGAGCAGCAACCTGCCACGTCCCATCGGCGGGGCCAAAGTAACGCTGGAAGACAACCAGAACCGCAGCATCCCTTTGTTGTCCAGTGCTACTGGTTTCTATTTCCTTACGCTGAACCCCGACCATCCTGACTTCCCCTTGCTGGAAGGGAACAGTTACCGCCTGAAGGTCGAGTTGCCCAATGGTCGCGCCTACCAGTCGGCCTGGGAAACCCTCTTGCCGGCGATCAGGCCCGACAGTTTGAGCGTACAATTTGCCTTGCAGGAGTACACCGACGGGCGCGGAGAATTGCGTACCGATACTTTTGCCCGTTTCGGTATCCACACGCCCTTGCAGGCCACCGGACAGGCGCCTTTTTTTCGCTGGGAACTCGAACAGGGGTACAAACTGACCGATGATGAAGGTAAAACCTGCTATGTGGTGCGCGATTTTCTGTCCGACAATGTTTTTGCGCTCAACAGTGCTACGGTCGGCGTCGGGCGACTCGACAACTACTTTCTGACCGATACGCGGGTGGATTATCGCTTTGCGGAGGGGTTTTATATGATTGCCTATCAGCAACGCATCTCTGGCGATGCTTTTGGCTATTTTGAGGAATTAAAACAGTTATTGTCCAAAAAAGGCACCTTGTTCGACCCGCCGGTCGGCGCTATTCGCAGCAATATCACGGGATTGAATGAACCGGAAGAACTGACTTACGGCTTTTTTTATGTAGCCCGACAAGACACGCTTCGCTTGTATGTTTCGCCCGAGGCAGTCAACTATCCAAAGCCATATTGCCCGCTGCCGCCGATTAATGGCTCCGCCCCCAATCCGAATGCCTGCGACGATTGTCTGCTTGAGTTGGGGGCAGTAACATTTAAACCCGACTGGTGGGAATTTTAACAAGACTTCAGCATGCGTTATCCTTCTTTCATTTTCATAGTGCTATGGCTTCCGTCTTTGTTATTGGCAGCGCCGCCGGAAGGCGCGCTGGTGCATTTTGACAAACCTTTTTATGTAAGCGGAGAAATTGCCTGGTACAAATTATATCTGCCCGCCGCGATGCAGGGAAAAGAAATGTCGGTACAGGTCACTATTACCCCCGCTCCATCACGGGTAAAAAGCAAGTCATTTTTACCGGTACAAAAAAACGGCGTTTGTCAGGGGTATTTTGCCATACCGTTTGGCGCGAGTTCGGCCATGTATTCCATGGCGTTTTCCGTTATGCGTCCCGACGGTACAGCGGCGGAGTTATTGCGCGCTTACGTGCCGGTGTACAGCGATGAAGGCGATTGGTCGCAAAAAACGAACCTTGAGCCGGCGCCGACTCCCCCTGCTGCCTTGTCGTCGAATGACTTGAAAGTGGATATTACGTTGGCGCCTGACCAGCAGCCGGCGCGTCTACCAAGGCCGCGTGTTGTCCCTCGACGTCG
>JANRLZ010000429.1:0-20986 GCA_033762055.1 Saprospiraceae bacterium | reverse complement strand
CGCATAGCAATGAAATTGGCTATTTTTTCGGCTCCTTAGGCGCGAGAAGGGCGAAATACGGGATATTTTAACCGCCGAGCAACGACAGGAGGCGGAAAAAGAGACATAGGCATTGCTTTGTCATTCGCCGGATGCGGCACTAGACACTTTTTTAACCGCAGAGGCGCAGAGCGTTTTTAAATGATTGATTTTGAAGAAGGTAAAAACTCCGCGCCTCTGCGCCTCTGCGGTGAATTATAAAATGTCCAGTAGTATGGGTTATCTTACATCTTCACCACCCGCTGCACCCAATACCTGCCGCTGTCCGGATCGGCAATACGCAGGAAATAAACACCCCGGGGCAAACCGGCAAACCGCAGGGTTGCCTGATAATTACCAAATTGCAGGCGTTTACTGCGCAGCACCCTGCCGTCCATACCAATAATGACGGCCTCCGCTTCTGCCGGAGAATCGCTGATTTCAATCGTCAGCACATCCTGCACGGGGTTGGGATACACCCGGGCTTGCAGTACCGGTTGGGAAACACCCACGATATCGTCAACCAAACCATTACAATCGTTGTCGAGGCTATCAGGTACACCGCCTTCCAAACCATCCGGATTTACCAGGGCATTGCTGTCGTCGCAATCCAGACTATTCGCGACGTAACCGATCGGTATCGTATCGAAACAGGTGGCTATGGGCAATGCCGAGTCGCCAAAACCGTCGCCGTCGGCATCCACGTAGTAAAAATTGTTGGGCAAACCTTCGTCAATCTGTAGATCGCAGTCGTTGTCAATGGCGTCGCAAATTTCGGTTGCACCGGAATAGATGGCAGCGTTGCTATCGTCGCAATCTATGTCATTGCCGACAAATCCGGCCGGCGGAATTTGGAGACAGGTAGTCGCCTGTACATCGGCATCACCCTGCCCGTCGCCATCCGCATCGGCGAAATAGGTGAAAATTTCCAGGCCATCGTCGGCAAAACCATTGCAATCATTATCAAGTTCGTCACAAACCTCCGCAGCGCCCGGATAAATGGCGGCATTGTTGTCGTCGCAATCCTGGTCGTTGTTCACAAAGCCTTTGATCGGGTCGGAAGAACAGGAAGGCAAGGTACTGTTTGGGTTCCCGTACCCGTCGCCGTCGTTGTCCTGATAAAAAATATGGATCGGCAAACCATCATCAGCCAGGCCGTTGCAATTGTTGTCTAATCCGTCGCAAACTTCCTGGGCGCCGGGATAAATGCCGGCATCAAAGTCGAAACAATCCTGGTTATTGGTGACATAGCCGACCGGCGCTGTAGGCAGGCAGGTATCCAGCGGGGCGTTGGCGTCGCCGAAGCCGTCGCCATCAACATCAGGGTAAAAAGTATTTACGGTCAATCCTTCGTCAATCAAACCGTCGCAGTCGTTGTCAATGCCATCACAAACATCTGCAGCATTGGGATGGATGGCCGGGTTATGGTCGTCGCAATCAACCGTATTGTTGTAGCCGTCGCTGTCCACGTCGTTGCTGTAGAAATAGGATTTTGCTTTGTAAAAAGCATCAATACCGCATTGCGCGCCTACTCGTCTGCCCGGAATGTCGTCAACGGGCGGGTGAATACCGCCCCAGATACGGGAAAGACTGGTTTGATCGGAGGCATCGCGGTAGGTAGCCCATTGCAAGGTTACATCCACGCTGGGCCCTTTTTCCACACCGAGGAAACCGCTGTTGGCGGCAATGTGAAACTCGCCTACGCCGCCGGGGAAATATTCATCGCCGGTGAGCAGGGTGAGCGCCTCGGCGGCAGCGCGCGAGTAGGTAGAGTGTCCGGAAATATAGCCGGCAAACGGCGGAGTGACGAATGTTTTTCGGAAGGTAGGCCACCAGCGTTCGGCCAAAATCCAGCCGACGCCGGCAATATCGGTCGCCGGGTTGCTGATCGAATCGTGGCCTTGCCAGGCATAGACCTTGATTTTGCCAACATGCTCGTCGTTGGGGCCTGCGAGGGGGTCGCCGCTTTGTATTTGTTCAATGTAGCCTGGCACCAGTTTTATACCGGCCACATTGTAATTCGGCGCTGCAGGATCGCTGCTTTGTCCGCGATCGGCCATCCAGCGCAAAGCGCTGATGGGGCGGATGCCGTCGTACCAGCCTTTGATCCCCCAGGCACTGACGGCGGCATCGTGCAAGGCGCCGCCCAGGGTGAAATAGGCTTTCAGGTCGTATTCAAGCGAGTCAAGTATTTCCCCGGCGCCATTATATTTCCGGACAAATTCCGGGTGATCCATTACTTTGTTAAAAATGGAATACCAGTGACCGGGCGGGGTTTCCGAGTTGGGTCCGTCGGCCCAGAATTGGGCCAGCACACGGGCATAATCGCCGCGCGGTACAATTTGGGGCGGGTAGGGTAAACCGGTTTTGGGGTTGACCGGGCGACCCAGACTGGGGCCGCCGCCTTCCAGTTGGTAAAAGTCCTGGTATTCCTGAAAGGTGGTTGGCAACCAGGGGGTGTTACCGATGGTGGCCGGCGAAATATCCCACATGACGCTGTCTTCCGGTGTCAGGTGCGACGACCAGATGGAGACAATATTAAAATTCCACTTGTATTCTTCAGAAGAGCCACCTCCGTCAACCGTATCCAGGATCGGCAGTAAACCCGGGTCATGGTACACCGGCCATTCCACTCCGTCGCGTACGTAGACGACCTTCGCAGAATCAGGGATGGCGAACGGGTACACACGGCCCCATTCCGGACTCTGGAATCGTTGCAACGCCGGAATAGGGTTGCCCTGTTGATCCACGGCATTCGAAAGAATCAGGGGTTGCCAGCGGTTGGGATCCACCAGGGTTGGGTTACCTGCCGAATCAGGGCGTAAAGGAGGATTAACCGGCGCATAGTCTACATATCCATAGTTCCCTTGTTCGTTGGCCCCATCCGTCAAACCATAAAACGACACACAATCGCCGATATAATTTCCCAGTGCAGCCGGATCGCCCGATTGGTAAAAGTTGGAGTTATACGTCCAGTCGTAGCCCAGCTCGGTCATCAAATCCCGGAAGCGCGTCAAACTGGTGCCTGCATTGGGCGAGTTTTGAAAACGACGCGCCAACAAGCGATAGGCGGCAAAACTCACCGCTTCACGTCGTGCAGCTTCGCGGTCGGGCGGGGCCGGTACGCCGTCGAACTGGCAGGTAAAGTTGCCGACTGTTTTTCCCAGCAGGTAGGTTTCGGCGCTCAGGGTATCGTAGGCCGCCCAGGCATCCCACATCGCCATTGAAACATGGAAGAGGTTGCGGGCCTGTACCGGCGGGCGGGCAAGGTCTTCGCGAATGGCCTCCAGCATCACTTCATTCCAGCGGCGGGCTACCGATTTCTGGGCTTCCAGCGGCTGAATATTTGATAATAAAAACAGGAGGCAGGAAAGGGCGAGGTAAATGTATTTTTGCATGAAATTGGCCTTGAAAATTCAATTTGATCAGAAAATCAGGCAAAGGAAGAAAACACCCGGCGTTGAACACCTTAGATTTTGATTAAAACCTCCGTCTTGAAGCGTTTCCCGCCCGACTGGATTTCAGCCGTATACACCCCCGACGGCATCCCGCTGAGGGAGCAGGACGCCTGCTGCCCCCGGGCTTCAAGTTCGTTTTCCCCCACTTTTTCACCCAGCACATTGTACAGCCGCAAAGTGAACCTGGCGGGGAATTCTTCCGGAACACGAATATGTAAAACATCGCTGACCGGGCTCGGGAAGAAGGAAAAGCCGGCATCGCGCTTTGTTTCCTGCGTTCCGACGCCGATGATATGAACGATCTGTTCGCTTTCAGTTCGGCAACCGAAGGGGGTCGCTACCTGCAAGGTGACAACATACGTGCCGCTGCCTGGAAAGGTGTGTTGCACTACGGATGTATCAGCCGTACTGCCATCGCCAAAATCCCAGAAATATTCGTATTGCGGGTTTTCAACTGCATTAAATTGCCAGTTTAAGCCACTGAGGGGGGTCGCATTAAACCCGGCGTCGAGTTGTGGCAGTCCTTGCCCGAAAGAAAAATCGAGCCATTGAAAACGCTGGCTGATCCATGTTTTCATTTTTCCCACTTCACCGGCGTACGTATCCGGTAACGGCCCGGGGTTGGGCCAGACATATTTGCCCAGAATGGGCCAAAACCGGAAGTTGCGTTCCTGGGCCTCGTCGAGTACTCCGGCCATTGAATCTATGACGGAAAAAAAGTGCGAGTTCGACAGGGTGGAGGCCCGCAAATCCTGCCAGCGACAGGCGAGGTTTTGCCGGAAAAGCGTGTCGTCCATCAGCCGCTCCCACCAAAAAGGGACGCCGGCATCCTGGCATACATAGTTGATATCGAACGCCCAGCCGGCAGTATTAAAATTGTCGCAATAATCGGCGTTGTACCAGGCAAGATCGTAATCCCAGGGTGGCCCCATTTGCAATTTCCCTCCCCGATCATCGCGGTCTTTGTGAAAATAAGTGCTGAGCCGGTAGCCGTCCACATTTTTGCTGATTTCGTTCAAAATCAGGTAATCCAGAAAGGTTTTTTCCTCCCCGAAATTCCGCCAGCCGGTTTCGGGCGACTGAAATTGGGGGCCGTGCAGGGCCACTTCAAAACTATCCACATAACGGCGGATGTAGTTTTGTTGCGAAGGATGCAGTTCATCCCACTTGGGGTATTCGTGTTGAAAATAGGTGTAGATATTGGGACTGTTGGGTTGTGAAAACTGCGAATTCCAGCCCGGCGTGCGGTTCCAGTCAATGCGTACCATATAGCCGCCGGTGAGGTCCACGCCCGTCGTGTCTTCGGCACGGAGCCTGGCAATGTCAACGCGATCGTTATCGCGGCGGATGTCTTCTGTGAGGATATAAATGCCCTGGTAAGTGTTGTCGAGTACCAGTTCGCAAAAGCGGGTGCGGGTGGCATAGTGGCCCATTTGGCGGAAGGTTTCGTAAGCCAGGGCATTGCGCATCAGGGTTTTGTCGGAAAAGTTGGCGGCCAGTACAAAGTCGCTGCCTGCCGGCAGGTTCATTATTTCAACGTCTTTGTCTTCACCCTCGTCGTCGCGAAATTCAAAGTTGTACGACTTTTTAGGCATGCCCTGCGAGCTGTTGCCCCGCAGTTCGATGCCAACCGGGCCGGAATAATAGACATCGTTTTGTCCGGCAAAATTGCGTTGCCCCGGGCCGTTGTCAATGATCGTCAACAGCGCATCAATTTTCGGATCGTTGGGAATGGATTGGCCGCCGGTTTGAATTTTTACAATTGGCAAATCGCTTGACACGAAGGGGAAGGGTTTGCAAGGGTCATCGCCAAACGTAATGCTCCAGTCAAGCAGATCGCCGGCATCGGCGAAGGCATAAGTATCGAGGATACGAAGTTGCCATACGCCGTTCGGGTTCTGGCCATTGTTGAGGGCGCCCATGTCGCCAAATGGACGGAATTCGCCGGTAAAAGGATACCAGACTTCAAAGATGGAAGTCGTGGCATTGCTGCTCAGGCAGGTGTTGACAAACCCGTCGGTATCGCCGCCGACGCCGGAGACGAGTGAAAGAACGGTACCATCAGGCGCACGCAGGGTAATGGCCAGATCGCCTATCCATTGGTGGGTAATGTTGATACAGACACGTTCAATGCCAAACGAAACCGTATCAAGCGAATTGGGAAGTCCGCTCACCGGAATATCAAACGTCACGGCATTGCCGTCATCGGGAATGCTGCCGCCGCCGCCTGAAAAGGTTTGGCTGAAAGCAGATAATGAAAAACAGAGAAATAAAACGGGAAAGGAAATGCGCAAAAACATGGCGAATACAGATTTTGCGCACAAGGTAGACGACGGGCGCGAATTGATCGTGCCCAAAAATAAAGACAGGTCGTCGCCTCATAGCCATGTTTTTAGACAGGACTTGCCAGATAGTTACCCTAAAAAAGAAAAAACGGTAACTCCTGTCTTTGAACTTGCCTCTGAGGCGACGACCTGAGTTGCCGGTATTAACAGTAGGCGTTATAAGCCGAACGAAGGTTTTCAGCGATCACTTGAGCCGGTCGGCCTTCGATGTGGCGGCGTTCGAGGAAATGCACCAGTTTGCCGTCTTTGAACAAGGCAATGCTGGGGGAAGAGGGCGGATAAGGGGCCAGAAACTCGCGTACTTTGGCGGTGGCCTCCATATCTACGCCGGCAAATACGGTATAGAGTTTAGCGGGGCGTTTTTCGTTTTCCAGCGAGAGTTTGGCGCCGGGGCGCGCCATGGCGGCAGCGCAGCCACACACGCTGTTTACCACCAGCAGGGCGGTACCTTCCTGACCTTCCATAAGATTTTCTACATCTTCCGGTGTTTTGAGCGCTTCAAAACCATAATCGGTCAGATCCTGGGCCATGGGGGTGGTGAGTGCTATCGGGTACATAATACGTTGAAATGCTGTTGAGTGTTTGGAAATTGAATCCTGGGGCAATTCGGTTTTGAACAGCAAAGATCGCGCTTGGTTCACGGTTGCATCAGGGTTTTCTTTCGAAAAAGACAAACCCGTTTTTTCGTCCGATTTCCCGAACGCCGGGAATATCTGGCAGCGGGTGCAAACGATTGATTTTTGCCACGAAATAGGTGTTCATTGGAACCGGTTCGTTCAACAGGCGGTCGAGGTTGTCCACGGTTTTATCCGGCCCCGGATCTTGTTTGCAGGAATAAAACAGGTGGGCATAACTTTTAAAACCCACAGGTTTGATAAAACAGGGCTGACCACATTTGCTCTCGTAAAATTCAATCGCAGTGCGTTGCGAATAAGCTTCAATATTGCACACTACAAACAGCAAGGTGCCGCCCACAAAGATTGAACTGCCGGCCAGCACCCACTGGGCTGTTTTCCAGGCCTTTTTCTTTACCCAATACCATGCGCCGGCTATACTCGACAGCGCAAGCGCCAGTCCAGGCGCCCCCTGCCAGAGTTCCCAGGAAACATCTGCTTCCAGATTGGCCATGGCAAAAGGATCGGCAGCAAAAAGCGGCTTGATCAGATCCAGATGTTGGCCCAAATAGGGCAATGCAGCCACGGCGCCCCCCAGCAAAACACCGATCAGGGGCAACAAAACGGCGCTGCCTTTCGGGAAAACCTGCCAACGAATAGCGCGCCACATGGTGATGGCGCCCAAATAAGTAAGCGGGAAATAACACAAAGAAGAATAGTGTACAATTTTGGTGCGAACCAGGCTGAACAACAACAAAACTACCCAAAACAGCAGGCGCATCCAGGTGCCGAAATCGTAACGCATACAGGAAACTACCGGTTCTGATTCCAGTTCCTCCTCCTCACAGTCGCGGGCGCCAAACAGCTGTGGAATGGCAAACACCGAAGCGGGGAAACAGCCCAGCAACAACACCACAAAATGATACCCGAAAAATCCGCCGTGCCCGCTGTCTTCAGTACGAAACAGGCGGACCTGATAACCAAGGAATTCCTGTACAAACCAGGGGCCATGCAGGAGCATTTCAGCGCCAAACCACAATAGAGCGGCTACGCCGGCCGCCACAGAGAAATAACCGAGATGAAGCCAGTATCCTTTGCCTTTGAACCGATATTTTGCCCAGTATGCCAGCAAAACCAGCATCACGATCAGATAAGCGGTAGGGCCTTTGGTCAATATCGCCAGCCCGAGGAGCAAACCGCCGATGATCAGGTGGCGATAACGCAACCAAAGTGATTGCCCCTTCGGATGATTGAAAAAGCGCCAGCGAAATTCGATAAACCCGTACAAACCGGCGAAAATGAAAAAATTGAACCAGGGGTCAATGATGCCGCTGCGGAAATACAGGTGCGGCAAAAGACTGCCCAGCCACAACAAAACCCAGAGCCAGCCAAATAAGCGGTCGTGGAGCCGATAACCAATCTGAAAAACCAACAGCAGGGTGGCCCAGCCACACAAGGCATTCGGCAGGCGGGCGGCAAATTCATTGACCCCAAAAACCTGCATCGAAAGTGCCTGCATCCACAGGAAAAGTGGTGGTTTCTCCCAAAAAGGCTCAAAATCTATCTGTGGCCGCATCCAGTCGCCCGTCAGCAACATTTCCCGCGCGCATTCGGCGAAGTTGATTTCGTCCCAGTCAAACAGGTGTACGCTCCCCAAAAACGGGAAGAAGAACAAGAAGGCCAGGCCACTTAGCAGAAGGTAATCACGCCGCATAAAGCAAAAACACACAGGAGGTTGATTTGTTTGGTATTATACAAGCGATTGTTTAAAGCATCGCCATTCCCAGACCAGGCCGTCTTCCATATCTAACAGCTCGCCGGTAAAAACAAAGCCCAGTTTTTGCAGCAGGTGATTGGATGCATTGGTTTCCGCGAGGGTATGCGCCAGCACATAATGCACACCGTCGTACCCGAAGGCCCGATCTACCAGCGCCTTCGCCGCTTCCGTGGCCAACCCCATTCCCTGATAACTTGCTGCAATCTCGTAACCGATTTCCACTTCACCCTCAATCCCCGGCGTACCTTTGTAGCCGCAAGTACCGATGAGTCGTACATCCTGCCGGTGAACAATCAGGTAATTCCACCAGGCAGGGTCGGCTTCGTGTTCTCGTAAAAAATCGCGCATCCAGATCATCGCTTCCGGAAAATGAAGCCAGTTGTCTGCGATGCTTGCTCCGCCCAGCAAGCCGGACAAAACCGACCAGTTTTCTTCAGCAATGGCCTCAAGTAATGGCAGGCCGGCGGGAATCAGGAAAAGTCGTTCTGTTTGCAACATGGTGCGCAATTATCCGAAAGTTTTAACTAATCATGTACCACCACATTCAAAATTCTATTCAGGCCAGCATCGCCGTCAAGGAAGCCGTTTTGGCCGACGGTAATTTCCTGCGAAACATTGAACTGGCGGCCCAAACACTGGTCACTTGTTTCCAAAACGGCGGTAAAGTGCTCTTTTGCGGCAATGGCGGCAGCGCAGCCGATGCCCAGCACCTGTCCGCCGAATTGTCGGGACGGTTTTACCGCGACCGCCCACCGCTGTTCGCCGAGGCGCTCCATGTCAATACATCCTACCTCACCGCCGTGGCCAACGATTACGGCTACGAACAGGTGTACGCACGGATGGTGCAAGCCGCCGGCCAGGCCGGCGATGTGTTGATTGCGCTGAGTACTTCGGGTAATTCGCCCAATATCCTCCGCGCCGTTGCAGCCGCCAAAGAAAAGGACATGATCGTTGTCGGTTTTACCGGGGAGAGCGGCGGACAAATGGCGCCGCTTTGTGATCTGTTGCTGAATGTTCCTTCCTCTGATACCCCGCGCATTCAGGAAGCGCATATCCTCATCGGACATATCCTGTGTCAGTTGGTGGAGGCGACTATGTTTCCGGAAAGTGTTTCCTGAATCGCCGAATACTCAACGCCAATCTACCTTTTTACCTCCAAAAAGGTAATGAAACGCAACAAACCCGTAGTAAATCGCCATCCCGGCATCGTAGAAAGGAATGCGCAGGTACAGGTTTTTTTCCATTAAATGCCGGGAAAATATACGCGCCAAAATGATCCAGACAACGAACAGGCGCAGGAAGAAGAGGCTGATAACGGTCGTCGGACAAATTCCTTTGGCCAACAAAATGACAAACAGGAAATAATGCCCCGCATGTGTGGCTGCCAGTATGCCAAGCAAAAACCGGTGCCGTAAATGATAAACGGTTCCTGCTTCCAGGTGACGTTTTTTCTGACGCAGCCAACTCCTCCAGTCGGGCCGCGCCCTCGTTTGCACAAAACTCGCAGGCGCCAGGCAAAAGCGGGTGTTTTTGGCCGTAGCCACCGCATTTACCAGCAAATCGTCGTCGCCGGAAGCCAGATGGTTGTGCCGGATAAACCCGCCGGCAGCTTCAAATGTGCTGCGACGGTAGGCCAAATTACGGCCCACACCCATGTAAGGCAATCCCGCATGGGCAAATGAAAAATACTGTGCGGCCGTAAAGGCGGTTTCAAATCGTTGCCATTCATGCAGGCAGGTCGGGCGTTCCGCCTGCACAGGACTGTAACCCAGCACTATTTCCACCCCGGATGCCGATTGTAAAACGCCGGCCATTTGCATCAGCCATTCGGGGCCGGCCGGTACACAGTCGGCATCGGTGAGCAATAAAGAGGCATAACGCGCCGCTTCGATTCCTTTTGTCAGTGCTGCTTTTTTTCCGGTTTGTAATTTTGGGTGAATCCGGATGCTGCGCAGGCGTTCGGGGTATTTTTCCTGAAATGAAAACAGCACAGCCGCCGTGGCATCGGTTGAATCGTCGTCCACAACGATCAATTCCCAGGGCGCGGGATAGTTTTGCGCCAGGATGAAGGGCAGGTTTTGCTTTAAAGCAGCCGCTTCATTGCGCGCGCAGACAATAATAGAAACCGGAGAGGCGGGCCTTGAGGATAATTGTTGTGTTTTTTTTGCGGAAAATGGCCCGAATAATATCCCCCATGCCGCCAACTGTATCAGCGTGGCAAATAAAAAAACGGTAAAAAACAGGGCAGATCCGTCCATGAAAAAAGGAACGATCAAAAAATAGGATCACGAATTCAGACTTAGAAGTTGTTTCCCAACTGACTGTTTTTTAAGGCGAAGAGTGAATTATTTAACGAAAAAAACGGAAAGTCGGGGGGCGAAAGATTTGGCTGAAACGGGAGGCGATTTTTTGATCGTTCCTCAGAAAGCGCGTATCCGATGGCACAAAGGTGGTCAAAACTGAATCGAATACGCGCTGTGCGACAAAGGGATTGTCAAAATCAGTAGCGCCGTTTTAGCAAAAAGCGCCTGCCGCGATCAAGTACGCTGATTTGCGCCACTTCCCAGCCTTCTTCGTAGAAAAAATTCAGTCCGTCAATCAGACTCCGAAAATCGTAACGGCGACCGTTTTGGTCGGTGACGAAATCTTCTTTCGGGTTCGACTGCCCGAAGTCCACCCGGAACGTACAACGACCGTCTTCGCGAAAAAGCGGGTCGAGTTCGATGTATTGGCCGGTGTTGGAGGGTTCGATTTTGACGCCTTCGACGAAGATTTGAGCGGAGGCGATCAGCGATTGCGCCAGGAGCGCGAGGGTGAGCATTGTTTTGTTCATGGCTGAAAATTTTGGGGACAAATAAATACGAAAAATGCCGGAAAAAAAGGACTTTAACCTGAATTTAACTGCCGGACGCCATGAAGTCTTCGCGATATGCCGGAATGATGTTTTTTTCCCGGGCGATGCGAAACATTTCCTTTACGGCGTGTCGTCCCTGTTCGCCCAGACTCACGGTATAGCGGGTTACATACAGATCAATATGCGCCTGCATCACGGCGTCGTCCATGGCCTGAGCATGGCAACGCACATAGGGCATGACCTCCTCGGGGTGCTCGAAGGCAAATTCCACACTCCGGCGCAGCACGCGGTTTATTTTCGCCTGTAATTCGGGTGAAAGATCGCGATGCACGGCAATGCCGCCGAGCGGAATGGGCAGCCCTGTGGTGTTTTCCCAGTGTTCGCCGAGATCCATGATTTTTACGAGCCCTTTTTTTTCATAAGTAAAACGGTTTTCATGGATGATGAGGCCGGCATCGGCATCGCCGCGTAATACAGCGTCTTCGATGTCGGAAAAGACGAATGCCTGCTTGTTTTGCGCATCCGGCCAGGCTAAACCGAGCAGAAAATTGGCAGTGGTCATTTTTCCCGGTATGGCGATGCGGGCGGTGTTGAGCTCGACGGGTTGCAGGGGTTTCCGTGCGATCAGCAAGGGGCCGCAGGCGTTGCCCAGGGCGCTGCCGGCGTCGAGCAGGGCGTAAGTTTCGGTGAGATGGGCAAAGGCGTGGTAACTGAGTTTGGTGATGGCGAGTTTTCCGGCAAACGCCATGGCATTGAGGGTTTCAACATCTTCCAGTACGGCTTCAAAAGTCAGCCCTTCGGTATCTACGGCGCCGCGGAGCAACGCGTCAAAAATAAAAGTATCGTTGGGGCAGGGAGAAAACCCGAGGGTCAGGACTTGTTTGTGCATGGAATGTGCTTAATGTGCCGGAAATTGAAAACCTTTGCGCAATACCAACAACTTTTTCACTGCAACGTTCAACGGCGTCATGGAGCCATCGGTTATTTTCGAGGACAACCATTTGCTTGCGCTCAACAAACCGGCCGGCTGGCTGGTGCAGGGCGACCGCACAGGCGACGCAACCCTGAGCGATTGGGGGAAGACTTATCTGAAAGAAAAATACGCCAAGCCGGGAGCGGTGTTTTTGCACCCTGTGCATCGCATTGACCGCCCGGTGAGCGGGGCGGTACTGATGGCCCGGACGGACAAAGCACTGGGGCGACTGACCACGCTGTTCCGCGAACAAAAAATAAAAAAAAATTACCTTGCACTGGTTTTACAGGCGCCGCGTGAAGCAAATGGTGAATTGCGTCATTATTTGTGGAAAGATGAAAAGAAAAATGTCGTCACCGCCTACCCCAAACCCCGTGCCGATGCCAGGGAAGCCATTACCCGGTATAAAGTGCTGGATAAGATCGGGGAGCGTTATTTGCTGTTAATTGAACCGCTGACGGGCCGGCCGCACCAAATCAGGGTGCAATTGTCGGCCATGGATTGTCCGATTCTGGGCGATCTTAAATATGGCGCACCGGATGCCTTGCCCGATGCATCCATCGGACTGCATTGTTTGCGTATGACGCTGATTCATCCGGTCAAATTAGAGGAAATAACGGTACAGGCGCCGTTGCCGGATCAACCCTGGTGGAAAAAGGCATTACCTTATACCTGAAATACGGATTAATACTGAGGCAATCTAACGTTTTTTCAACGATTGCCTTTTATGCCTTTTGGGTTCCGGCTATAACGGCAAAATTTGCCTTGTCTCCCCTCAAAATCCATTAAAAGTCAATTCGTCAAAAAACTACAGACAGCCTCATTATGAAAAAATACCTCGGCGAATTTATCGGCTCGTTCTTCCTGACGCTTTCTCTGGTACTCACCCTGAGCAATCCGGCCACTGTTGCATGGGCGCCCCTCGCGGCAGGTTTGTTACTGATGGCTTTGATTCCTGCCGGGAAAACATATTCCGAAGCGCATTTTAATCCGGCTATCACCCTGGCGGCGCTGATGCGCGGGAAAATAGACCGAACAGACGCGCTTTATTATGTCGTTGCTCAACTGGCAGCTGGTGTTGCCGCCGCTGCTATCGGGGCCTATTTGCATCAGTGCGGCAATGGCGCGGAAGTGATTCCCCGCTTGCAGGAACAGGCGCTTTGCACGATTATCGTAGAGTTTTTGGGTGTTTTCGCCCTGGCTTTTGTGGCGCTGAACGTTTCGACCGATGGCTCGGCAAAAACAGGCATGGCCCTCGGCGCTGCGCAGGCTGCCCTGATGTTTGCCCTGGGCGGCCTGAGTGGCGGCGCATTTAATCCGGCTGTAGCCCTGGGGACTTCAGTCGCCGGTTTGATACATTTTGGCGATTTGTTGCTTTACCTGACAGGCAATGTATTTGGCGCCGCGGCGGCGGCCACCGTCGTGCAATTGCTGGAAAAAACACCCGATTAAGTTTGTCTAGTGCCGCATCCGGCGAATAGCAGAGCAATGAAATCGGCTATTTTTTCGGCTCCATAGGCGCGAGAAGGGCGAAATACGGAATATTTTAACCGCCGAGCAACGACAGGAGGCGGAAAAAGAGACATAGGCATTGCTTTGTTATTCGCCGGATGCGGCACTAGGGAACGGACGAATAATCGTTCGCTTTTTTGAGCCATCCGCCGATTCGCGCAATTTTTTGAAGGTCCACTTCGCCGTCGGTTTCAATGCCGGATGCGATGTCAACACCGATGCAGTGTCGCCAGGCGCGCATGTCTGCCAGATTGCCTTCATGGATGCCGCCGGCCAGCAGGAAAGGGTAGGGGAAATCTTCCGGTATCTGCGCGGCGATTCGTTCGCCGCTGCCGGGCCGGGCGCCGTCGAGAATAAAACAATCCACATCGGCGGCGTACGGTTGTATGGAATGTTCGAAGGTGTTCTCCCAGGATTGTTCTGCTGCAGTTTTTACGGCCATGATTACCCGTACTTTCAATTGGCGAACAAACTCCGGCGTCACATCGCCGGCGTAAAGTTGTACGGTTTTAAAGGGAAATTGTGCCAGCACCTCCCATATTTCGGTCTCCGTATTCTGGTAAAAAACCGCAACGGCATGTGGATCGGGCCGGTTTTTTATCGCTGCGAGGGTGTGATCGTCGGGCCGGCGTTTGCTTTTGGGAGAAAAATTGATGCCGATAAAATCCGCAAGCGGGTTATCCAGCAAGTGATGCCATGTTTCCGCTGTCCGGATACCGCAGGCTTTGAACAGCCATTTTCCCTGTGTCTGAAAATGGCGTTCGAGGCCGGTTTGTCCTCTTTCCTGCCGCTTGTCCGGTTTGTTTTTCATCAACCCGGTTCCGATCAGGAAACCATCGGCGCGATGGCGCAGCATTTGAAAATGACGCTCGTCAAGCACGCCCGATTCGGCGATGACCCGCCTTCCTTTTGCTCGGGCTGCCAGTACGTTGGTTCGGTTGAGCGCGGTGCGAAAGGTTTTTAAATCGCGGTTGTTGATGCCCAGTACCGGGAAATCAAGATGCGCGATTTTTTCCAGTTCGTTGTCGTCGTGTACTTCCACCAACACGCCCAAGCCTTGCGACTCGGCGGTTCTTTTCAAATCATCAAGGCGTTCGGGAGAAAGAATCGCAGCGATCAGGAGGATGAGGTCGGCGCCGTTTTTTTTTGCCGCATGAATTTGTACAGGATCAAGAATAAAGTCTTTCTGCAGCAACAGCGGCCGCCCTACCGGCCATTCGCGGCTTTGCAGCGTTTGATGTGCCCGTTTCAGGTCCTCATAGCTTCCGCCGAAAAAAGGTGCATCGGTCAGCACTGAAATTGCGGAGGCGCCTGCTTCTGCATAGGCCAACACCTGCGCCGACAGATCGGCCTCGCGATTGATCCAGCCTTCCGACGGACTTTTTCGTTTGAATTCGGTGATAAAAAAACGCCTTCCCGAAGCGTGCGCTTCGTTCAGGCGCCTGTAGAACAGAATGGATTCAGCCGGGGGGCATTCGGTTGGTTCGGGAGGGGTATATGTGGGGTGCTGCGCGTACAAGCTGCTGATTTCAAGCGTTTTTGCTGCAACAATTTCCTGTAAAATATTCATAAGGAACGATCAGGCGGCTTGCATGGATTGCAGCGTTTCCAGATAAACCGACAAGGTTTTTTCCATCGCGCCGGCCAGTATCAGGTCGCTCATTTTTTGATAGGCAGCAGGCAGGGGAATATCTTCCACAAAGCGGGTGTAGATAAACGCTGCGTTGGCAGCCACTAATTTGTAATGTTCGGTTTGTGGTTTCCCAGCGATCATGGCCTGTGCGATTTCAAAGCAGGCTTCCGGATTGTTGGCGCTCAATGCGGCAAACGGAATGGGCGCCAGGCCGAAATCGGCGGCTGAAATTTCATAGTCTTGTTTTTTGCCGTCCCTGTATTCGAGGATGCGCGTCGGGGCGCTGAGGGAAATTTCGTCGAGTCCATCCCAACTGCGTGCAACGATGAAGTGTTTTTTTCCCATTTTAATCCCGGTTTCAAAAATAATATCCATCAGATCGGCGAATGCCGTGCCGATGAATTGGCGTTCGGGGAGATAGGGATTTACCAGCGGCCCCAGGGCATTGAATACCGTTGGTACGCCAATTTTTGCCCGTATGGGGGCAAAATGCCGAAAAATGGGATGCACCGTCGGTGCAAATACAAAAGCAAGGTTGGATTTTTCAAGGGTATGTGCGGCCTGTGCCGGATCAAAACCGGCCGGAATGCCCAGTCGTTCGAGCAGGTTAAAACTGCCGAAACGCCCGGCTGCAGCGCGGTTGCCGTGTTTGGCGATTTTTAATCCGCAGTGTGCCAGCAACAAACCGGCCAGCGTGGAGGTGTTGATGCGGGGCAACCCCGAGCCGCCGGTTCCACAAATGTCCACCGGTGCATTTACAGCCTTTTCGATCGGCGCGGTGGACATAAATTTCATCAGTGCTTCCACAAAACGATGCAGCGCCGAAGCATGGCGAAGGTGGTGACTGAGTGACACCAGCAGGATTTGTTTTTGGTCTTCCGATAACTGGCCCTCTTCAACCGCAGTTAAAAAAGCATGAAGCGTGTTTTGATGGATCGGTGTATTCGATTGAAGCGACTGGGTAAGTTCGTGATAGATCAAATTGCCGGCGGCCATACGACCTTGCACGACGTTGCGCAACATCCGCATACCTACCTGGTTTTTCATGGTAAGCACCGATTCGGGGTGGAACTGGATGCCTTCGATGGGCAGGCGTTTGTGCCGGACGGCCATTACCACCCCATCGCCGGAGCGTGCCGAGACCTCGAATTCGGAGGGGATCATATCGCCTGCCCAGGAATGGTAACGCGCCACTTCACAACCCTGTTCGATGCCGGTAAATACGCCGCGGCCGTCGTGCTGGATGGCCACGGCCTTGCCGTGAACGGGCGAAACATTCGCCAGGGTCCCTCCAAAAAACTCGATCAACGCCTGGTGACCAAGACATACGCCAAGGATGGGCTTTTTGCGGTAAAAACGTTCGATCACCTGCATCATATTGCCGGCATTGCGTGGCACCGAAGGGCCCGGCGACAGCACCAGCAAATCGAAATCAAGGGTTTCCAGGACTTCCGGTTCAACCGTATTCCGATACACTTTCACCTCGCAACCCAGCTGACGAAAAAAATCCACCAGATTGTAGGTGAACGAATCGAAGTTGTCGAGCATGAGAACCGTAGGCGCGGATTTTTCTTTCATCGGAAAATGATTGCAATACTGTATCAGTACGATATTGCAAAGGTGCAATAAAAAAATCCGAACGTGCAAGCGCAGGTGCAGATTTTTTTTGAAGCGGCTAACCCATTAGTGCGCTGCGTAATACCGCGCGCCCAGGGTCGGGCCTTCCTGACCGATGCGTTGCAGTCCCCAGCGTGCTGTTTCACGAAAAACAGGTTGCGTTTGCTCGCCGGTGTGCAGGCGTTCGTACTGGTCGTAATCAATGGCGTGGCGATGGGTTAGTTTTTTAAAAACACCCCATTGCGTCGCTACTTCCCGCCAGTTTTTTTGCACGGTAGCCTCAAACACTTTGGATTTGGAACCGCTGCCATAGGCCACAAAACCGATACGTTTCCCTGCCAAACGTGTTTGATCGGCGGCATCGCATTCGAGGGTACTCATCAGCGCGAGAAAAATGGAAGCCGTGTAGAGGTTGCCGGTTTCCTGGCTGGCGCGTTGGGCGCGTTCGAGTTTTTGCTGTACAAAACGCTGGTAAAGACCCGATTCCGAAACGGTTTTCAGAAATGCGGCTTTTGCCTTTTCGAATGATCGGGTATCCGGAAATTGTAGCGGGTCGGGTTCGTTGAAGTCGTTTTTGCGGACATCCTGTTCCCACCCCCCCTTGTTTTTTCTTTCCTCCACAAATGCCTCGACAAACATCCTTTTTGCGTGAAACGCATAGGGAAGGTGAAAGATCATACGCGCCCAGCGCTCGGACAGCGCCGGAAACTGTCCGGGGCGCAATACCCCGGCGCTTTCCGCCCGACGGCGAAAGTCGCCCAGCGCCTCGGTCATTCGATCCTGATAGCAGCGGTTGGAATATTGTCCGTCGAACACCGGTGTTTCGGAGAAACGTTCGCGGCGCGGTTTAAAGAAGTCGTGCACACTTTCCATGGCTACGCCGAACACAGGCTTGATGGCGAGCAGGCGTGGTTCATGTTTGACCAGCATGGCGACTGCGCCGGCGCCCTGGGTGTATTCGCCCGTGCTTTTCAGTTCGTATTTGGCCACATCGCTGGCTACCACGATGCCGATACGGGAGCGGTCGGCGGCGGCCCATTCGAGGGTGTTTTGCAGGGCATCCACCGCGCCGATGCAGGCAAAGGTCATATCCACCACATCACAATGGCGGAAACAATCGGCGCCGAAGCGTGGGGCCAGGCGCTGGGCGAGCATTTCCACGGCATAAGTGCCGGTGGGTTTGGCCATATCGAGTGCGCTCTCGGTACCCAGGTAGATGCGGCCGATGCGGCGCGGGTCGAGCTGATTGCGTTCGATCAGTTCGGCGAGCGCTTCAGCGGCCATGGTGGCGGCGTCTTCGTGCGCATCGCAAATGGCCATTTTATGCAGACCCAGTCCCTGGGAAAGTTTTTCGTAAGCGATTTCTCGTTTTTCTGCGAGTGCGCGGATGTCGAGGTACAATTTTGGGGCGTAAAACGCCATGTCGTCAATGCCGATAGCCATGAAGATAAAAGTAGGGGATGGAATGTTTTGGGCGCTTCAAACGATATTTTGACAAAAAAGTTTGGCAGAGCAACGCCGGGCGTTCTCCGTTCATGTAAAATTCAGACTTGTTGGTTAGGGAAGAGCGGGGCAAAGATAAGGAACCATAAAAACTTCGGCGTTACCGTATCCTTTTAAAGTACATGCGCATGGTTATTTTTGCCCCAAACTTGCGTCATGCTCAAACTCGACGATAAACTGAAAGCCGCCATTGCCCGGATGCCGGTGGCGGAAAAGGACAAATTGTTGCTGCGTTTGGTGGCAAAAGATGAAAAATTGGTGCGCCGCCTGGTCTTTGAACTGATGGAAGGCGGCGAAACCCGCGACGATCGTGCCCAGGTTTTGCGCAAGGAAATTGCCGACGACCTGCAAAAAAATCTGAAATACAATCTCACCCCGGGCTATTTGCTGCTTTTTTTACGCCACTGGAACGCCCGGATTACGGAACACGTACACGCCACAAAAGACAAACCGGGCGAAGTGGCGCTGGTTTTGTTTATGCTGGCCGAGGCATTCCGGGTTTTCAACGACATGTTGAATGCCTTCCCGCCGAGCCGCAGCAAAACCTTTGCTCCGTATGTCGTAAACCGGGTGATGACGCTGCTGCCAAAGGCAAAAAAACTGCACGAAGATTACCACATTGAGTTTCGCCGCGACGGCCGTGAATTGCTCGAGTATATCTGGAATTTTGCCCCCACCGCCCGCCTGGCAGAAGCCGCCGGGATGCCGCACAGCTGGCCGTTGTGATTAAAACGGACACCCCTCGCAAGGCGCCGTTTTTGGCTTGGCCTGCGATTTGGAATTGGTGACTCCGCCGGCGCCGGTGATGCGGAATTCGGTGCGGCGATTGAGTTGGTGCTCTTCCTCGTCGCAATTGACGCCGTTGGCGCAGCGATTGACCAATTTGCTCTCCCCGTAGCCCTGCGGGGTAAGGCGTTCGCGCGAAATGCCCTGTTTGGCCAGCCAGTTGACCACTTCTTCTGCACGGCGCTGCGAAAGCGCCCGATTGTATTCATCCGAACCGCGCGCGTCGGTGTGCGAGGCAATTTCAACCTGAAATTCGGGGTTTTGCCGCAGGGTTTTGAGCAGTTTTTTCAATTCAGGCAAAGAAGCGGCATTGGGTTCGGGCGCATTAAAATCATAATACAAATTGATCAAAAAACCCTCCGAGCCGCGTTCCCAGGCGCTTTCATCGGGTTTGGAGGGCGTACCATTGTCGTACAAAACCCCCTCGCGGACCGAAAGTCCGTCGCCGAGTTCAAAAGACGCCGGCGAACCGTCGGGGTTTTCATACAAACCCGACAAATCGTTGTAGCGCGGACCGGCATTGGCCGTGACTTTTTCCGGTATTTCCACGATAAACCCTTCCTTGTCGCGATACGGTTCGAGGTTGAGATTCACTTTGTACACCGGATTCTGGGTGAGGTTTTTGGTACAAATGCCCTCCGCTACTCCGGCGATAAAACCATCCTGCACGGCGCGCAGGGTATAGCAACAGTTTTTGTCGAGTTTGAATTTGAATCGTCCGTCGGGGCCGGTGATGATCGGTTCCGGGGGATTTTTACCACAATCGTTGGTCAAAATCAGTTTGGCTCCCAGGGCCGGAAAACCATCGCGCATATCGAACACCATGCCTTGCACGCTGAAATTCCCGACTTTGGTCAGGCCGATTTCGATGCGTGTAATTTGACCGTGCGCGGCGGCTTCGTTGCCGGTGCAGCCGGTTTTGATGTTGGTTTCGTACCCTTTTTTTGCCACGGAAAAATCGGCGCATTCGGCATGGCGCATATCAAAAGCCACGATGCCGTCCGAACTGGTGGTCAATGTGTTGTTTGTAAGAGAGTTCAGCACTGCTGCGCCGCTCAGCGGTTTCATGGTCTGGCTGTCGAACACATAAATTTCAACCGGCGCTGCATTTTTTGAAAAAGCATACACATCGTCGCGGCCGGCGCCACCGTCGCGGTCGGAGGTGAAAAACCCCCAGGAAAGGTCGCCGCCGAAGCAGATACCAAAGTCATCGCGGGTGGAATTGAGCGGCGCACCCAGATTGATGGGAAGGTTCCAGTCTTTGTCGCCCTTCGGGGTGCTGTAAAACAAATCGAGTCCACCCAGGCCGAGATGGCCGTTGCTGGCAAAATACAAGCGGCCATTGGGGTCAATAAAGGGGAAAATTTCATTCCCTTCGGTATTGATGGTGGGGCCAAGATTGATGGCGGCGCTCCAGACGCCGTTTTGCAGGGTGCTGACGTACAGGTCCATGCCGCCGAACCCGCCGGGACGGTTGCTTGAAAAATAGAGGCGTTTGCCATCGGGACTCATGCAGGGGTGGGCGGAGTTGTATGCTGCCGAGTTGAAAGGCAGGCGGGTGACATCCGACCACCCACCGCCGGCATTCCGGCGGGCGGAAAAGACGTTGAGTTTGACGAGGCCTTCTTCGCTGCGTTCGGTATTGCCGTCGTTGTAGTTGTTGCGGGTGAAATAGATGGTTTGCCCGTCGGGCGCCAGACATACCGCCGCTTCGTTGAAGCGGGTGTTGACACCGGCGGAGAATTTTTCCAGGCGGGCCGAGGCAATGGCGCCGGGCTGATCGGTTTTCAGTGCAACGGCGTATAGATCGGAGAAGGGGTTGCCGGTCCACATGGACGTTCGTTTGACCGCTGTACCCAGGTCGCGGTCGCTGGCAATGACCAGCTGGCCGTGAAC
>JANRLZ010000428.1:0-12931 GCA_033762055.1 Saprospiraceae bacterium | reverse complement strand
AAGAAAATTTGCTTTTACAGATAGTGGCAGACCGAAATACCGACTTGCAGCAATGCAGCGTTTTTCTTGCAACCTTGCCGCAAACCACAACATATGAATTGAATCAAAAATTCTTAAACGGTTTGGCAATAAAGATGGGGCAAAATATTTCTTTTTCCCAAAGCGATTCGACAATGCTTCGAACCATCGCAGCACAATGCCCTGAAATTGCGGGATATACCCGCGAGCGCGCTATGAACAGGCTGCCGGTCGGAGATGCCGCCATTTATCGGCCGGACGTGCCTTATGTTCCTGGATGCCAGGGTTTGTACGGTGGTGGAGGGGATCGGGATGTTGATTTGTTAGAAGTGGCATCGGGCGTCGGAATTGCGCCCAACCCTGCTGCCGAAAGGCTGACAATACGTTTTGAAACGCCATTTGCAGGCATCGTTCAGATATTGGATATGGCCGGAAGGCATACCGATTCCAAGATGAATCTTACCGGACAAACGGAACACAGCTTCTCTGTCGAAAAACTTTCACCAGGCGTATATTTTCTCCTGATACTTTCAGATGCGGGTGAGCGCAAAACGCTAAAATTCGTTGTGTCAAAATGATACCGATTAGCCATGCAGTAATCCGGATTACTGCATGGCTAATTGCCTCTTTCAAAAAGAGTTTCATTGTACTGAACCATCAAAATAAAAAACATTGAAAAAATATCCCTACCTGCCACCTCGCTTCAAAAATCAAGTCTTCCCTTCTATCCGGGGGACAAGCATTTTCCCAAGCATGTTTATCCGCTCACTGATAGGCCTATTCCTGCTCGTACTGTGGTCGCCTATACTCCATGCCCAAAGCAGACATGACTTTGTCTGGCTGCTGGGTACCCCGGGTAATAGTAGCATGGACCCTTATTACGCCGGTAGTTACATTGACTTTTCAAATGGCAATCCGTTCTTTGAATCCCTTATTTTGCCCCTGGATATGTGGTATCCCAACATCATGTCTGATGAATCGGGGCGACTCTCATTTTACAACAATGGTTGCAGCATCATGAATGCGGAACATCAGATGATTGAAAACGGAGATGAACTCAATGAAGGATTTATTCACGAAACTTTTTGTCATTACCCGAATCATCCGGTTGGTTATCCATCCTATCAGGGTCACATCACCCTTCCCTATCCAGAGCATCCTGGAGAATATTTCTTGTTTCATGCCTGGGTGAATGAAGAATACTTGACGAGAAAATTGTTGTACACCCATGTAGATATGACGGCCAACGGAGGGCAGGGCAGGGTGTTGGCCAAAAACAAGGAACTGGCGCAGGATACGCTTTCCCGCGCCCTGACCGCGACCCGGCATGCCAACGGTCGCGACTGGTGGGTGGTTTCCACACGCTGGAATTCCAGTGTCTATTACCTTTACTTGCTCGACCCTTCCGGTATCAGCGGCCCTTTTCTGCAACAACCCGATGCAGGGTGGATACCGGGGCATGAAGGAACATTGTCGAATGTTTTTTCGCCGGATGGAACCAAATATGCGCGCGTGGGCGGCGATGCCCCCGCCGCCTTCCGGATATACGATTTTGATCGTTGCTCAGGAGTGTTCTCCAACCCCAAAACCATACAGATTCCGGATACTTCCACCTACGCTCCCTGGGCTTGTTTTTCTCCGAACTCCCGCTTTTTGTACCTCCAGAACTGGGGCGAATACCTGTATCAATACGATACCTGGGCCGCCGATATCAGCGCCTCCGTGCAGTTGATCGGGGTGTACGACGGATTTCTGGGCAGACATGATTTGCCCACCTCATTTAACAGCCTGTTGACAGGGCCTGACGGCCGGATTTATATGTCTTGCGGCAACGGGGTCAATTACCTGCACACCATTCACCGTCCGGATGAACCGGGTCTGGCCTGCGATTTTCGCCAGCATGATGTGGTATTGCCCTCGATTTATCCATTTTACCTGCCCAACATGCCTTTTTACCGTTTATACAATCTGCCGGGCAGCCCCTGCGACACCCTCGGTGTGGAGCCGCCCATATCGGCATTCTGGCGAAGCGAGCAGGATACCCTCGACAACCCCTTAGCCATGATTTTTACCGATGTTTCGTATTTTCAACCGGTATCCTGGCAATGGAATTTTGGAGACGGAACGGCAGGTTCCACGTTGCCGTCGCCCATCCATGAATACCCTGCGCCCGGGGGGTATGAAGTATGCCTGAGGGTCTGCAATGCCGTCGGTGTGTGCGACACCTTGTGCAGGGTGGTTGAAATTAAGGTGGTCGGAACCGCCGGGACGGAGCCGCCCATCCCTTTTGAGGTTTATCCCAACCCGGCGCATTCCTGGCTGTTTATTAGCGCCCGGGTGTGGGCATCACCGATAGCGTTGGAGATTTTTGATGTGTTGGGTCGGCGGGTTTTACAACAGCAAATAGCAGCCTCATCCGGCGGGGAACTTGTCAATTTGCAGGCTTTGTCGCCCGGCGTGTATTTTCTTTCGCTTCGTTCCGGCGGGCAGGTCTGGACACGAAAATTGGTGAAGGAATAGACGTAGCATAGTTGTAAAAAAAGAGGAGGCCGCCTCATAAGTCGCACTTATGAGGCGGCCTCTTTTTAGACGGCTGTTTATTCCTGCCGGGAGGCTTTCTTCAAATATGGGCCTCGATTTTATCCTGCAAAAACTTTTTGGTTTGCGCACCCACGACTTTATCTACCAACTGGCCGTTTTTGAAAAACAGGAAAGTCGGGATACCGCGCACATTGTGGGTAGTGGGCACATCCGGATTGTCGTCCACGTTGAGTTTGCCTACAACGGCTTTTCCGTCGTATTCTTTCGAGAGTTCTTCAATCACCGGCGTCATCAGGCGGCAGGGGCCGCACCACTCTGCCCAAAGGTCAATTACTGTGAGTTTATCGTTCTCGAGCACTTCCGACTGGAAGTTTGCATCGGTGAATTCTTTTGCCATTTTAAATAACGATTTTGTTGTGCAAGTTTGAATTTGTTTATGAGAACATGTCCAGGATTCCCTCAATCCGCTGCAAGCGCCAGATTTAGTTTTGGACTTCGTTGGCTTTTTTCGCCGTAGCCTCCGGCTACGTCTGCAAAAGCCGCCTTGCCCAAAACTAAATTTGTTCGCTTTCGCGGGATCAGGAAAATCCGGACATGTTCTAAAACGCAGCGTCGAAAATTTGGTTGCAAAATTAAGGCCCCGATACATGCCTCCTCGCGTTTTTTGGAAAAAATGTCGGCATGCGAACATCTCCATACCTTTTAAATTCCAAAACCCGCCAGCCAGGCGCGCAGTTGCAAAACAAAATTCGGCAATAAACCCGGTTCCAGCACAATGGGAAATATGAAGCCGAAAATTGCTCCGTAGTAGTGTGCGGTATGGTCTATGTTGTCGCCCCCGCGTTTGGCCGCATAGGCGCTGTACCAAAGGTAGGCAACCCCGAAAACCACCGCCGGCATGGGGATGAAAAACAGAAAAATGAGGTTGGTGGGCATCAAAAGTATAGAGGCGAACAATACCGCTGCCACGGCCCCCGAAGCGCCGATGCTGGCAAAACCGGGCGATTGCCGGTATTTGACATACGTCGCCGAAGAGGCTGCCAGAATCGCTACCAGATAAAACAGCAAAAACAACATCGAACCGGTTTCGGGAAACAGAATTTTGAACCACTGCTCTACAATCGCCCCGAAAAAATAGAGGGTGATCATATTGAAAATCAGGTGCATCGGATCAGCATGCAAAAAACCGCTGGTCAGCCAGCGGTAATATTCTCCGTTGCGCGCCTCCTGATAGGGCCAGTGTTTCAGCTTGTACGACCAGTAATGGTTGTTGAAAGCCAGGAACGAGATCACACTGGTGAACCCGATGATGAGATAGTTTATGCTGATATCCATAGGTTTCAGGTGTGGTTCGGGATGATTCAGGCGCCTTTAAACTCGCCTTGAATCGAAGATTTTGCAACGCGAATAAACGTCTTTTCGTCCACCATCAGACGAACGACCCCACCGTCAATTTTGGTGATACGCCCGATGATGCCCGCGCTGGTCACGACCTCCATGCCCTCGCGCAGGCTTTCGATAAATTTTTGTTGCTCCTTCTGCCGCTTGACTTGCGGACGAATCAGAAAGAAGTAAAAAACAACAATGATCAGCAGTGGGAACAGCATTCCGAGCAACGAATTGCCGCCGGGTTGTGCTTGTAAAAGAATGTGGTACATGGTTATGTGTGTAATGGTTGATTGGAGGCAATGAAATATTGAATGGTTAAACTCTTTCTTTGTTGACAGGCTTTACAGCCCAAAAAACCTGTCAATCCTGTCAACAAAAAAAAACTGTTAATCCTGTCAACAAAATAACTGTTAACAAAAACGGTCCTTAATGCAGCGGGCAAAGGTAGTTCATTCAGCGCGTATCACATCTTGAACAATGCATCGTCCAAACCGGCATTCACCTTGATATCGGTAATGCTGATTTTAAACGGAACCGGATATACGCCGCTGATCGTCATGGTTTGCGCCATCTTGACTTTCCCCACCTCCTTGTAATCGGCAAGGTCTACCGTCTGAATACCGGGTTTGCCATCAACGCCTTGTCCGGGACGCAGTTCCCGCAATTTCAGACTGGATTTCGTGTCGTAGTATTCCGTAGTTTTTTCACCGTCGGCTCGTGTTACCTCCACGACGTAAGCGGTTGTGCCGTTTATTTCTTCTATCCCTTTGAGTTCAAGTTTGTAACCGCCGTTTTTATAAGCCGCTTCCTTGACGAAAAGTGCCTGTTCTTTCAAATCTTCCAGGTCTTTCCCTTCGAGTTGTTCGGTTTGGCCCATAGCCGTCTGACTGCCCTGTGCGCCATCGAAAATACGTTTGTTCATGACCTGGCTGCCCATGCCCATTTCAACCATAATTTTATTGCCGCCTTTCTGATAGGTTTTAATATCAAAACTGGGGCCTCGAACCTGCATGGTAGCCGAATATTGCAAATCCTTGATTCCGTTGATGGTTGCCCGACCGCCGATAGCGGTGAGGTAATCTTCCACGACCTGCTCGGCGGTAAGACCGGCAGGCAGGGTAGTGTTTACCGTTCGTACCGGGTTGCCGAAGGCGTCGAAGAAATTAACCTTGCCGTCGGCCGAGAATTGTTTTACGCGCTCTGCTACGTCATCGCGATTCCCCACAATCAGGATATGAGCACGGTCGTGACGAATGTATTTTTTCGCCATCGCCTGTACTTCTTCCGGACTGACGTTTTGCAACACTTCCAGGTATTTTTCGTAGTAATCAGCCGGCAATTTGTAACGGGCGGTATTCAGGGCAAAATTGGCAACAGTGCCGGGTTCTTCCAGGCTGCGGGAAAACTGGCCGGCAATGACATTCTTCACCACCTGAAGTTCATCATTGCTCACTTTTTCATCCTGCATACGGCGCATTTCTTTCAAAAATTCAATGATACTGCTGTCGGTCACCGCATTGCGAACTTTGGCCGAGCCATTAAAAAAGCCGACAAGTTCGTCGGGACTCAATTGGGTAAATGCGCCATATGTCC
Source organism: Saprospiraceae bacterium (assembly GCA_033762055.1). Classification (GTDB taxonomy): domain Bacteria; phylum Bacteroidota; class Bacteroidia; order Chitinophagales; family Saprospiraceae; genus M3007. The sequence continues at coordinate 7,390 of JANRLZ010000428.1, read as the reverse complement.
AGCCATGGCCCTCGCGGAGATTGTTGTTGACCCGGCTGTTGAAATAACCGCCCAAAATGGCATTGGTCACGCGTGCGCGAATCACATCAGGCGTACCGGGTTGTAAATCAACCGGGTAGGTGATATTGATTACCGACTGCACGGCGCCTGCCTTGTGGACAAAATCTACCTGTGTTTTTTCAGGCGGTCGTGGAATGCCGTAGTTATGGGTGGGTACTTCGCCTTTGGCCCACTTGCCGAAGTACTGTTTAGCCTGTTTTTCCACCTGGGCGCGGGTAACGTCGCCCGTTACCACCAGAAAACTGATATTGGGTTTGAAATAGGTTTGGTAGTGATTTTTGATTTGCTCCAGATTGATTTTGGCAAGCGTGGCTTCTGTGGTAATCTCTCCATAAGGATGGTCTTTCCAATAACGAAGGATGGATCCCACATTGCCGGCAATTTCGTCCGGATTGTCCTTCGCCGCAGCCAGTCCACTTTCACTGCGTTTTTTTGATTTGTCCAATTCCTCCTGCGGGAAAGTCGGATTCAGTAAAACATCTGCCATAAGAGACAGCAATTTGTCGCTGTGTTTCGACAGGCAACGGCCACTGACACCATTGGCATCTGTGCTAAGATTGGCGCCCAGAAAATCAACCTGCTCGTCAATTTGAGCTTTGGATCGCGTAGTCGTTCCTTTAGCAAGCAGATCACCCATCATACCCACATATCCGGCTGCATCTTTCTCCAATACAGGGTCATAATCAACAAAGACCCGATACGCAACTTTGGGCAATTTGTGGTTTTCAACCAAAATCACAGTCAGGCCATTATCCAGTTTAAAAGTTTCGGCCTTGCCGATCTGGATTTTGGGAGGTGTGCCGGGCGCAGGAGCCATTTTCCGCACATCGCCGGTCGGCAAGGGGATGGTCGGCGCCTTGCCGGTAGCGACTACCGGGGCGGGTGATATTTGGGTCTGGCTGCCTGTTTTCGGATTGCAGGCTATAGCGAGCAACAACAGCGTTGCGGCAAAAAAGAAGATATTTTTCATTGAAAGTGTGGAATGTCAAAATGAGGAACGAACAAAAAAACAAGATCACGGCTTGGCAGGTTGTGGAAGCCAATGCAAAACGACCCGTGCGCTTTTTTTGAAATATTTGTTGGCAGCAGCCCGGATATCTTCACGCGTTACTTTGCGATAGCGCTCCAATTCGGTATTAATCAGGGAAGCATCGCCATAATACATTTCGTATTGTGCCAGGTTTTCGGCAATGCCGGCTACGCTGTTGTTGGCGCTGACAAAATCGTTTTCCACCTGATTCTGCAGTTTTTGGAATTCGGTTTCTGAAATCAAATTGGTCTGCAAGTCGGCAATAACCGCATCCATGCTGGCTTCCAGATCGGTAACATTGACCCCAAGATTGGCCACACCATAACAAATGTTGGCGCCTGGGTCCTCAGTTTCAATCGGAATAGAACCGGCCGCAACGGCTTTTTGCTGCTCGTCCACAATCGTTTTTTGCATACGACTGCTCTCTCCCTGACTCATTATCATACTCAGCATTTTAACCGCGTAAAAATCCTTGGTACCCTGTGCCGGAATATGATAGGCCAGTATGACAGCCGGCAGTTGCACATTGTCGTACACCGTGTCGCGGCGCTCTTGCGTAATAGGCGGCTCTTGCGGAAATTTTCGCTGAATCTCTCCTTTCCCTTTTGGAATGTCTTTGAAATAAATATCAATCAGTTTTTTGGTCTGTTCGATGTCCAGATCACCCGCTATACTCAAAATAGCATTGTCGGGGCGGTAATAATCGCGGTAAAACTCCTTATAATCATTCTCCTCGGCAGCATCCAGGTCTTCCATCGAACCGATGGGCATGCTTTTGTAAGGATGCACGAGGAACAGTCGCTTCAGGGGCTCTTCAAATACACGGCCATACGGACGGTTGTCGTAACTCTGGCGGCGTTCTTCCTTTACCACCTGGCGCTGCGTTTCGATACCGGTTTTATCCACCCTGGCATGCAACATCCGTTCGCTCTCCAGCCACAGGCCGAGCGCCAACTGGTTGGATGGTAAAATCTCATAATAATAAGTGCGGTCGAAAGAGGTATTGGCATTGTTGGCGCCGCCGGCCTCATTGATATAGTCGTCAAACTCGCCCCTCTTGATGTGTTCAGAGCCTTCAAACAACAGATGTTCAAAGAAGTGGGCAAACCCGGTGCGTTTGGGTTTTTCATTTTTTGAACCAACATGATACATCACCGATACGGCAACGATAGGCGTACTGTGATCTTCATGAAGCAATACTTTCAAACCGTTGGGTAAATCATATTCCACATACTGGATATTCTGGGCAAACGCCTGTCCGGCAAAAAGGAAGAGCAGGCAGTAGAGCAGCGAAGTTTTTTTCATGTTTTTGTTTTTATGATTGAAACGGGTGTAAAATTCTGAAAACTGTATTCGGAAGCAGCAACGAATAGATAAAAGCTGGGTCGCGAACGGCGAAGGAACGATAAAAAATGAAGCCCTTTATATCCGGAATCAGGTCTTTGCCAATTCGGTATATTTTTCCTCTATCCACTCCCAATCCACCACGGTTTCATTGTCTAGCCGCTGCCTGATTTTGGCGAGAGCCGGTTGTACATCGGCACGGCGTTGTTTGCGCATTAGCCCGATTTTGTACAATTCTTTGGCCAAAGGGAAAAAACGCAGCCGCTCGGCACGACGATGAGCCGGAAGCGTATCATCGCGTCTTAATCGGGTAGTGGTGGCATGCATCATTCTTTCGGCATAGTCGTCGTCAAGGTCATCCATTTCATACCGCAGTCGCGTGTCAAGCGTCGCTGCAATGGCGTACAAGTAAATGTCTTCCAGGGCGCCATATGTGAGGTAATGCGGCAGAATTTTCGATGCTGCTTTATATTCTTTTTTGGCAAATAATATGGCGGCCCGGGCGATATCGAGCAAAAGTGTGCGCTGGGTTTCATCTGCCAAACCACTGATCCGGTGTTGATACTGTTCAAAAAAATCCTCCACCCATTTGATCTTCCCCAATTTCAACGCCGTAAAATGGATGTTTTGAAAATGGGTACTGGGCAGGGTATCTTTTTCACGGAGTTGCGCCAGTTGCTGGCACTGCATCGCAAATATTTTTTCCAAAAACCGGGAATCTTTGGTCTCCCGGTAACGCGCCGGCCAGAATCCCCTGACCATCACCCGCATCGCCTGAACCCGTATGGCGGGCAGGACGTTAGGGTGTTCTTCCAGCATTTTCTCGAATTCGTCCGACAACCGCTCGGCAGCCTGCGCATCGTCCTGGGTCAAAAAATCGAGCAGTGTACACGACAGGGCAATGGCAGGTTGTTGCAAAAAACCGTTGGCGCGCAATGCACGCATAATTTGAATGGTTGTATCCCGGTTGGCAACAAAATGAAGGTGCTCCTGCGAGCCTGGCTCATATAAACGCCACATTCGCTGGTAATGAACCAGCCGACACATCTGATCGAGTTTGCTCATCAGGTAAAAGGTATCGAGTTGCTCCGTGGCCGCCAGCAGGTTTTTATCCCCGCCTCTTTCACTGCTGCGCTCCTCAAAAAAGGCCTTTTCCTGCTCTACCATGTATCTGAACAGGTGAAAGTCGGCAAATTCATGCTCGTCAAAACCGTTGAAATCTTTTTGAGTGTCCAATTCCCGCCTTGCCTGGTTGTTCAGATTGTCAAAGAAATTTTCCGCCTTTCTGTTTTTTCGCCCCTGCTCCGTTCCGGTTGAAGCAGGCATAACGGTTTGCGCTGTTTGCTCCGACATACGTTCGCTGTAAAAACGCATCAGCGAGAGTTTCTGCTGTACCTCATAGAGTAGTGCAGAGCCGTCAGGGCGCCTTGCATCGCGTTGCACGGCGTAACGGAAAGTTACAAAGTGCCGTACAATCGCCATCAACTGTGCCATACTGCGCTGCAAGGCGCCTACCGGGTTGGAAGCATGTGGGAAAAATCGTTGTCCGGCGTCATCCCGATGAAGGTCCGGACTGTCGAATCGAGGGTAATATTTTTTTAAAAATTCAAATAAGGCCAGTGTTTCATCAGGGCGCGTGTTATTAAAAATCGGCGACGCCGCAAAAAGATGCAGCGCGTCGAGTTCTTCCTGCGACAATAATTGGAGGGTGCGTAGCAGCGGACTGGCGTACATCGGCAACTGGAAAAGTGAAAAAACCGCTGGTTATCAATGGTTTAGATGGAGGATCGGCCTGCAGGCCCGCACAAAAATCTCAAAAGATTCGCACAATTGGAAGTGATCGCATTTTCTGTGTTTGGCTTCAGACACACGCCCCCCCCACCTTTGTCCTGTCAAAGCGAACAAGGAAAGCCAAAACATACCACCCACCAACACCGACTCAGAAAAAGGCAATTGAAAACCAACCTCGAAAAGGCCAAATGAAAACGCCCCCATTAGAGGATGAAACCGAACTTCAAACTATCCAGAGAAAACAATGCTTGAACCAACCGGATGAGGATGAGTCTTCGGAAAACCTTTTGAAAAGTCGCCCGGCACAGTTTGCCCAAACACCCCGAGCAGCGCTCCCCCCCCCCAGAGAACCGAGCAGGAAAAAGGTGAAATCTGGAACGCTGCCGGGGGCCGGGTTTGCAAAGCAGAAAACAAACACATGCGTTTACAGGATTTTTTAACAAGATACACGTCACGGCCTATGGAACCGCTCCTGATCGAAGTCAGTTGCAACCTCAGCCCGAATGATCCGAAGTGGGAGCAGATTTCCAGCCTGTCGCTGGAAGTAGGCTACCGCGGACTAAACGGAAAAACCATTTGGAAACACATCGGCTGGTTGCGCGAACAACTGCTGCCGACCGGACGAACTTTCGTCCATGCACTCTGGAAACCTGCCATGGCCGATCATGTACTTGTATTTGATTTTCTCCCTGTACCACACCCCGGCAGCCCCGACCCTGAACAAACCTATCGCGTCAGAAAACAGATCACATTGCCTGATGGCCAACGTCAAACGGCCAAAAGCGGCCCCTTGAGAGGAGACTACACCGACGAACACTTTACACTGCATCCTGTATACCCGACACATTGAAACAAAACCATTGAAGATAGTCTAACCTTTTGAAATGACCCGATCGAACCGCGAAAACAAACACTATGCACGGGTCCCCCTTTTACCCCTCCCCCTTAACCACATGAGGACGAACCTTGAAAAACCATTTGAAAACAGTTTCCAAGAAAAGGCGACCATGAGAGCGGCCCTTGAGTCATTGACTCACCTTCATTTTTCCTTTCCCCATCAAACCAACCCCAAAATTCTCTTTTGAGAATTTGTACTGATTGCCGTAGCAATTACGGCCCCCTGTGTAACGGATCTGAATCGAAGGAAACATGACGGCCCGTTTGTCCCCCCGACAGACGGGCTTTTTTTGTAAAAAAATGCCAAAAAAAAGCCGCTCTGTACAGGGGAGCGGCTTTTTTTGTTCTTTACTTTTATCGGGCAAGATGTACAGCCTGGGCTTTGGGGCCGGATGCAGCTTTGGCGGCATTTACTTTAACAGGAGGTTCCTTAACAGGTTGTTGCACAGGGCGTTCGCTATCTGCTTTAAAGTACAGCATAGCGGCAAAAGCCAGGTGGAGAGCAATGGCAAATGTCATCGCGATGCGCTGCCTGCGGCGCTCGTTTCGTTCGGTGATGTGGTGCATAGGGGGAGTATTTATTGGTTAATTGCATTCATTTGCCAAACGTGAACGCAATTAACCCCTATTTTAGTTTCTTGACAAATATTTTTTATGTGTATGCTCCCGCCCCGAAAAACAGTAGCCGCTGTCTATTCGTCCAGCAGCCCCTCCGGCAGGTCCATCAGCACCCTTTTGCCGGCATCATTTATCTCCAGAATAAATTGTTCGTTGAGAGGAATCAACACCTCCTTTCCTTTAAAGCGCAGAAACGCCATTTCCTGTTGCGGCATTTCCAATACTTCATCAATCTTCCCGATTTCACCCAGTATTTTATCTGCCAGCAGATAACCTTCAAGACGGGCATAGGCGAGCACCGGTTCATCAACCTCGAATTCCCGTTCTGCATCCGGTATCAAATCCTGCTCACGCAGCAAAATATCGCGCGATTGCAAGGCTGTAGCTGCATCCCGATCATCCACTTCTTCCAATTGCAGGATTATTTCTCCCCCTCCTCTTACCTGTGCGATGAAATAAGGGATTTTTACGCCTTTTACCTCGATAAAAATGCGTTCGTTTTTCAAAAAGTCTTCCAGATAACGTTCTTCAATGAAAACTTTCAATTCGCCGTTCAGCCCATGCGCTTTTCGGGTACGTCCAATTGTTACATATTGATGTTCAGCCATTTAATTGAATGCAAGAATGGTTTGTTGTAAAATATAGCCTTTTTCGGCTTTCATATCCCAGGGCAGGGTAGCACAGTCTGGCGGCGGAGGGGTTTGATTACAATATTGTGAATCGAGGATCCATTGTTCCCGCCACACAAGTCCGACGTTTTTGGCATATCGAACGCGGGAATACCGTTTTTCAATGAGGTTGGTGTTGTCGGCTTCGGTGACCAGCAAGGTTGAGTCGAATAAAAAAGCGCCAACGGCGGCGGCGACATCCACGGAATCTGCTTCGTAAGCCCAGTTGGTAAACGGACGGATGCGTTCGCCGGCGATTTCTATTTCCGTATTGGAGTCGATCCAAAGCAGCCCGTTCCAGGCGCTGCGTTGATCTATGGGAAATACAAGCGATAAGTACCGCAAATTGTTTTCTAATCGAATAGCCTGCCGTTCGTTGCGAGCAAATGCTCCCGTTCCGCTTATCTGCCAGGGGGCATTTGCTGCTTTTTTTTCTTGTAGTTCAAGGATGAAAAGCAGTTGCCCCGTGTTGTCGCGCAAGGTATCGGTGACCTCCATTTTTATCCAGCTACGCGAAGTGTCGCGTATAACACTGCCGCCCGTACCAAAATCGTACACAATACTGTCGGTCTGATAAATCCAGTATTTTCCTAGCGAAAGCGGGAAATAGGCGGATTGATCGACAGGGACAATAGGAGAGACCAACTGTGCAGGCCTGTCACAAGCTGCGATAAATAAGAGAGAAACCAGAAAAATGACCGTATGAAATTGCGGCATGAAAAGAAAATGGTGGCCAAAGGTAGGGTGAAGAAAGACAAAACCCGGAGCAGTTGTGCAACTACGCCGGGTTTTTGTCGGTATCTCAATTGTTTTAAATCAATTTGTGCGCTCCATAAATCTTTGTGCGATTTCCCACAACCGTCCCAAAACTGTAACATCGGGAACAGCCATTTTTTGGGCCTCTTCGGCTTCTTCACTCTCTACCTGGGTATTTACCACACCAATTTTCGTAAAGGATTGAGCCTCAACAGAATTGGCATGC
>JANRLZ010000427.1:0-3299 GCA_033762055.1 Saprospiraceae bacterium | reverse complement strand
CGCATAGCAATGAAATTGGCTATTTTTTCGGCTCCTTAGGCGCGAGAAGGGCGAAATACGGGATATTTTAACCGCCGAGCAACGACAGGAGGCGGAAAAAGAGACATAGGCATTGCTTTGTCATTCGCCGGATGCGGCACTCGACGATTTTATCGAGTACCTTTGGTTCTGGATTCCGGTGGCAGGGCTGTAGGTATTCGGCTTGTGGTGGATGCCCGCGGTGGAAAAGAACGGACTGCTGCTGCGCGTCTGGATCTGCGGCATCATCGGCGGGCATTTTGTCATCGAACGGGCATTGCGCGCGTACAGCGAACAAGGCCCGGGCATCGACATGGCTTATCTCACCGGCATGATGTTGCAGTTTCCCCTGCTGGTGGCCGGGAGTGTTTTTGTAAAAATCAAATTTTAACGCACCATGTCAAAACTGTTGCTTTTCGGACCCGGTACCCATTATGTCCCCGACTTTGTATGGCGTTCCAAATTTTTCTGGATTTCTCTTGTCTTGCTCATCGCAGGCAGCCTTGTTTACCATAATTTTTTTAGAAAAAGGGCAAGGCTTCACCTGCTAAACAGGATACGGGACATTTTCGGCGGCGCGCAAAACGATCGCCCGGGCAGAATTAGTTACAGCTCCGAAGGGCGCAGCGGACAAGTCCATTACCGGAGTCCGGAAGCCCGGTTTTCGATGTATTACGAATTGGGCGGCGGCAATTGCGTCATGTGCATATCTATTCCCGACGCAGCGTCCTGGGAAAAAGAAACCTCGCTGCCGCTGGCACACCGTTCCGAAATTCTGAATTTTATCGGGCAACAAGTGGCAAAAGACCAGATTGACAGCGGTCGCGGTTATTTCAAAATAGAAGGCGGCCAGCTCAATATTTATCAGTGAATAAGTGGAAACCCGAACCAAGCATACCTATCGGACCAGTCTCTACGCGTTTGCAAAAGAAGTGCTCGTCGTTTGTCCCGGCTGCAGCGGAAAGGCCCTTGTACAGGCAGACGGCCTGGATTTGCCAGGCCCCGGGATTTCACCTCGAAAACCGGCAAAAACGTGCCGATCCGAAACAAAAAAACGGCAAAGCACTGATTTTTGGTTCGCCGGTTGACCCCTGTTTTCACCTGCCGGTCTGGTTGCAAACAGCGTTTTCAGGCGAAATTTTGTGGGCATACAATTTTGAACATCTCGATTTTCTGGCAGCGCACGTCGGCGCGAAACTCCGCGAACGAAACGGGTTTAAGTTTCAGGTGCGCAGTATCGGCGCGCGTCTGCCCCGCTGGATGACCTCGGCCGGCAACCGCGAGGGAGTGTTACGCGCCATCGAAAAATTGAAAGAGAAACAAGCGGCTGTTTGAGATCTAAGTGGTCTGTCAAATTGGAAGCTTGTTTTTTTCATAGCGCAATCTGGTACAATTCCGCTTCGGCGAACTGTCTTATCATTGTCCCCAAAATTGTTTGCTATGAAAATTTTCAAGTTGATTTTTTGCTTCTTTCTGGCTGTTTCCACCCTGTTCGGGCAAACCAGCGCCTCCTCTTCCGACCTCGTTTTTATTTGTCCGCCCTGCGGCATGGATTGTGATACAGCGGTGTACAAAACCGGCGGCCAATGCGGGCATTGCGGCATGCGACTCATTGCCGGTTATCCTGAAATGGCCGGTAAATCGCAACGCGGCCATTTCCAGCATATCCGTGGGAAATCGGTCGCTATTCTGCTCTTTCCGGGGGTGGAGATCATTGATTTTGCCCCGGAATACGAGATTTTCGGACAGGCAGGCATGCGCGTATTCACCGTCGCCCCCAGCGATACGGTACTGACGACCGCCATGGGATTGCGTATTATGCCCGATTATCATTTCGGCAATGCACCCGCCGCAGATGTAGTGCTGGTGCCGGGCGGACACGTGGATTATGAGGATGCGCGCATCCTGAACTGGATCAAAAAAGCGCATGATTCCTGTTCGACCATGCTGACGGTTTGTAACGGCGCTTTTTTCCCGGCAGCCGCAGGATTGCTCGACGGAAAAGAAGCGACCACTTTTAATGGCGTACTCGACCAGTTACAAGCTGTGGCGCCGAGGGTGAAAGTGGTGCGCGACCGGCGCTTTGTGGATAATGGGAAGATCGTGACGTCGGCCGGACTGGCATCGGGCATAGATGCCGCATTTCATATTCTGGGAGAATATGAAGGAAAAGGCCGCGCCCAGGAAGTGGCCACCTTTCTGGAATACAACTGGGATGCAGAAGGGCGCTATGTGCGTGCGCAACTCGCCGACCGACATGTGCGTCCGCTCGACGATGCGCTTGCGCCGTTTATGCTTTCCACCCAAAAATACGAAGGCGACCGCAGGCAATGGACGCTGGAAGTATTGGTTACGACCGAGTTGATCTCCATAGAGAAAATCATTAAACTGCTTGAACATCAATGGAGCAGTGGAACCGGTTGGCAAAAGCAGTCCCAAAACGCGCTTAGAAGCGAATGGCGCCTGAAAGAAGCCGACAACCAGACCTGGCAGGGGGTGATGCAGGCAACGCCGGTGGGTAAAAATTACCTGCTTACTGTTTCGGTACGCCGGGAGTAAAGGCCGGAGGGATGAACAACGTATAGCAGGATCTACCACGGGCTTTTGTTATCAGCCCGAAAGCGGATATATCCAATATATTTGCATCCTTGTGACCTGTTTTGGATGAGTGAAATTTACCTGAAAGGATTCCTTTTGATGCTTGCAACCCTGTTTTTAACGGGTTACGCCTGGCGCCATCGCGATGTGCCACGCAAAGCGCTGGCAGCTATTGTGCTGCTGGGTTTGGTTTTGCGGGTTTTTACTGCGATGGACGGGTTCCTGCACGACTGGGACGAGCGTTTTCACGCGCTGGTAGCCAAGAATATGATGGACGATCCGATGCGCCCTGTATTGATCAAAACCACCCTTTTTGGCTACGATTACAAAGACTGGACCCATAACCACATCTGGTTGCACAAGCCGCCGCTCGCCCTTTGGACAATGGCGCTTTCGATGCAACTGTTTGGCGTACATGAATTTGCCCTGCGACTGCCTTTGATCTTGTTCTCGACGCTTTCGGTGTGGCTGACCTGGAAAATTGCGCTGCGTTTGTTTCCCGAACAACCCGCTATGGCGCTGCTTGCAGCCTTTTTTCAAGCCATCAACGGGTATGTGATCGAACTGGCGGGCGGGCGCATTCCCACCGACCATATTGACACCCTGCTGCTTTTCTGGATGGAACTCGGCATCTGGTATGCTATTCGGGAGGATGGACGCCGTTCGCTTCGCAGCGTTTTGTT
>JANRLZ010000426.1:0-3865 GCA_033762055.1 Saprospiraceae bacterium | reverse complement strand
ACTCGGATATCAGCATGTGGCTCAGCGATCTCAACGCGCTTTTTTTGCCCTACAACATTCAGTTTTTCGAATGCGGCACGCGCGAACTTTTTGTTAACAGTACTCTTTTCAATTTTGACATCACCGAGGAACCCCAACTGACGGCATACGACATTCCTCACGTCGTCAATGTCTATGTTTTTGGGACGGTGACTTCCGGCGGACAAGGCATTGGCGGCTATTCCTATCTGCCGCCCAGCTCCGACCGGATTGTGTTGTCGAAAGCAGGTGGTAATTTGTTCAACAACAAGGTTTTTCTGCACGAAGTAGGGCATTATTTCGGCCTCTATCATACCCATGGAAAAACCAACAACGGCACCACCGATGAATGGGCCAACGGCGGCAATTGCCTGATCGCCGGCGATGATGTGTGTGACACTGATGCAGATCCCAATCTTTTTTCCAATACCCAAAACTGCCAGTATATTGGAACGGTGCTCGATCAAAACGGCCATCCCTTTACTCCCGATCCAGGCAATCACATGTCGTATGCCCCCGCTAATTGCCGGGTACATTTTTCGGTCGGACAAATGAATCGTATGGCCTACTCGGTTCTCAACGACCGCGCTTATCTGCTGGGTTGTGTGCATCCTTCAGGATGCGACCAACCAATAACCGAACTACCCGTAGTATTCAATTTTGAAAACGGGCTCGATGGCTGGATCAACAAATCGTACGAGGGTTATGGCGATTTTGTAGATATGCTGCATGCCACCGGTCCGGTAGCGCCCAACACAACCGGCCCCGAACAGGCATTCAGTGGCGTCGGCTATCTCTATTTCGATGCTGCGAGCAGCGATCCGTATGGCTCCTGGTCAACCATTATCAGCCCTTGCATTGATTTGCGCGGGGTGGCTTCCCCCAAAATGACCTTTCGATATCACGCGTTTGGAGCAGAAATTGGCGAATTGGGTATTCAGGTAAGTACCGATGGCGGACACACTTATCAGGGGCCCCAACCCGATAATACCCTGTTTTATTCAATAGGCGATCAGGGCGACCAATGGCTTACCGCCACCTGCGACCTCAACCCTTACAAATCTGCCGCTGCCTTGCAAATACGACTGGTCGTTTCCGGTGGCCCGCTTGGTCAATTCGCGGTAGACAGCGTAGCGGTTTACAACGACCCGAATGCCTGCAGCCTCTCTGTGAATGCGAATACGCAGCACATTTCTTGTCACGGCAACGACGACGGAGAACTTCATCTCTCTGCCTTCGGCAATTTTACACCGCCGGTTTCCTACCAATGGAGCAACGGCGCCACCACCGCCGACCTGACCGGCCTGGCGCCCGGTTTGTACTATGCAACCGTTACTTCGGCCAACGGCTGTTCATCTGTTGCCACCCTGCCGGTACTAAGCCCCAACTATCTCTACGCCACAACCACCCAAACCAATGTGAACGTATATGGACAATCCACCGGAAGTATCAACGCGGATGCCAATGGCGGACTTCAGCCTTACACCTGGTTGTGGTCGAACGGCGCTACGAGCGCCGATATCAGCGGTTTGGCGGCAGGTGTCTATACAGTGACGGTGACTGACAGGAATGATTGCAGCACTGTAAGAACCGCTACAATTACACAGCCTGTCATTACCTGCAGTTCGTATCAAACCGTATTTCCCTGGACCAGTAGCATAGACCAGAACCTGGGAATATTTGTCCAGGAAACCGGCAACGATCATTTCAACTGGACCCGTCAAAGCGGCGGTACCCCTACCCAGCAAACCGGTCCCGACGGCGCCTATCACGGCTCGCATTACTGGTATACGCGTGCGTCCGGTGGTAATGCCCCCAATAAATCGGCCTTTTTGAAAACCAGCAAATGTTTAACCCTCGGCAATATGACTAACCCGGTTTTTGAATTCTATTACCACATGTACGGCAACCAGATGGGTTCGCTTTCGGTAGAAATCAGCATGGACAACGAACAAAACTGGGTAAGTGTCTGGTCCATGTCGGGCAACCAGGGCAACCAGTGGCGTAAAGCCATTATTGACCTGCTGCCGTACAAAACCGATCACACTAAAATCCGGATCAAAGGTGTTACCGGCGTCGGGTCGCGCAGTGATATGGCCATTGATGCGCTGTACATAGGCGAAGCCGGAAGCAACCAGTACCTGCCCGAAACTGCCGAATTGCGAGCGCCAGGCATGACCGTCTATCCCAACCCTACTTCGGGCTGGTTTGAACTGCGAATGGACGAGGGACTTGTGTGCGACAAAGCCGAAATTTTTAATGCTGCCGGTCAGCTGATTTGGGCCGAAACAACCAGTTCATCCTGGTTGCAGTTTGATCTATCCGGTCAGACACCGGGTTGTTACTACCTGCGGGTACAATCGGGCGTTGAGGTTAAATTGTTGAAATTGATGTTGTTATAAGCGTTTTTTTGAACCGGGCAATTGGATACATCGTCTCAGGCAATTCGGGGCGTTTTGTTCAATTTGCTCTTTTCTGTCGCCCGATTTTGATCACATCCGGACAGGCGCGCTGACAATTCCAATAAAATTGGCGTTGTTTTGCGCCTGTTGCGGATGTTTTTAATTGTTCCTTGGTTCAGAATACCTCCCTGCCATTTATTGCCGGGTTGCGTTTAGCGCCGCACATTGACCAAACTCTTTTTTCGAAAAAATGAACACTGAAACTGCTCTCCTGAACAAATCATTCATCCCATCTTCGTACAATGCAACGCTGGCTACCTTTTTTCTGCTTCTCTGGGCGTTTACTCCTTTAAGTGCTCAATCGCCTGAAATCTGCGATAATGGTCTGGATGACGATGCCGACGGACTCCTGGATTGTTACGATACCGCCGATTGCCCTTGTGCTTCCACACATGATTGCCACCTGGAAACCACCCGATTTCAGAAAGAAATGGATATTTTCTGGAAAGCCACAGGTGTGTTCAATGCCGTGATGCCATCAATAGTTGGTGATCTTGATCCCTGGAACGACGGTATTCCGGAGATTGTCACGCTCTCCAGTTTCTCTGTGTTCGGTTATTTTCTGTTTAAAGGAGATGGAAGCAATCGAAATAATCCGGATTTTTTGGATTTGGGCGCCTCTTTATATGAATTTCATACGCCGGTTGCAATGGCCGACCTTGATGCCAACGGTGTGCCGGAGCTGTTCATGGTTTGTGCCGACAAACGAATTCGGGTATACACCCAATATACCCCCGGCACCAGCCCGCCCATGCAACTTTGGGCGATCTCGACAGATACTTGTGAGTCGTCGAAACATGCTGCTTATAGCGCTGATTTTAATGGCGACGGGATTTCAGAAATATATGTCGGGAATGAAGTATTCGGATTTGACCTAAGCAATCCCATGGCGCCGGTTCTGCGGCGTTTGGCTGTTGGCGTCGGACCCGTCGGCTCTATTACCGGTCGGTTCAACAGCAGCATCGCCGCCGAATTGCTCGAACCGGCTGATTGCAACGGCGATCCGGATTGCGACGGCCTTGAAATTGCTGCAGGGTTTGGTATTTATTCGGTTGATATTGATCCAACTGACGGCGACGGGATGCAAATCAAGTTGCAGCGAAACCTGCTGAATTCCTCGGGGCAAAACTTCAGCGACGGGTTCACGGCTTTTGCCGATTTGAACAATGATGGGATAAATGAAGTCATTGTCAGCAGCAGTCGCGGCCAACAAATCGGGGTCTATGTTTGGAACAAAACCGGTTTCTGGCGCTTTTTTGAATTATTTACGGTTAATTCCCCCTTTTTAGACCGCCCTGGCATGTGTGTTGTCGGGAATGTTTTTGACGATCGGAGCCAGGGTTTTTCAGAAGACTGGCCCGAAATTCTGCTGCGACACGGTCAGC
>JANRLZ010000425.1:0-5373 GCA_033762055.1 Saprospiraceae bacterium | reverse complement strand
AATCGCAGGGCGCAATGAGCGGGCATTCGCGGTTTTGTACGATCGGTACGGACCGCGGATGTACCGTTATTTTTACCGGATGTTGTGGCGGGATAAGGAAAAGGCAGCGGATTTTACCCAGGAACTTTTTTTAAAAATTATTGAAAAACCGCACTTGTTCGACCCGGAACGCAATTTTCGCACCTGGTTGTACAGCCTGGCCATCAATTTGTGCAAAAACGAATACCGTCGCCCGCAAATGCCCGAATTTCCACGGGAAACGCCAGATTTATGGGATGATTCCCTGCCGGAATGGATAGATCAGGCGGTATTCGATAGCTGCCTCCGGAAGGGTATTGACAACCTGAACGAAGCGCAGCGACAATGCTTTGTATTGCGCTTTCAGGAAGAGCTCAGCGTGGCTGAAATTGCACAAATCGTAGCATGCCCGGAAGGGACGGTTAAATCGCGTCTGCACCACGCTGTGCGGCAACTTCGGGAAATAATGGCTCCCTTGAACACACAATAGACAAACTATGGAGGAGAACATTCAATTACTGGCATTGGAGAAAGACTTTTCTCAACTCGACGCGGTACAACGCGCCGAGGTGCTTTCCGAAATGTCGGAGGAAGCGTTCAATCAAATGGGCGCCATGCTTCGTGCTGCACCCCGGCTGGATGCAGATGCGATGCCTTCGCCAGCCTTGCGCGGGCAGTTGATGGCACACATGGCAAAGCAGAGCCGCCGCCCCGGTATGCTGCAGCGGGCCATAACTGCGCGAGTAGCCGTCTGGAAAGTAGCGGCGGCGTTGTTGCTGCCGGCCGCAGCCATCTGGTGCCGGATGAATGAAGCGCCCCGCGAGCAAGTACGCGCCGTGGTGGAATACCGGAGAGATACGGTTTTTCTGGAAAAAATACGGGTGGAGGAGAAAATCCGCTGGCGCGAACGGGTGATTTATCGGGAAAAACCGCCCACGGAAGAACCTGTGGCAGCGGCGCCATTAAAAAACGAGGATCAACCCTTGTTTCCTGGCTATTCCCGCGAGGCGTTTCCGCCACAACAGGTGGGGACCTCCTTGAAGGATGCGCCGGAATTGCTCGATTTTTTCACCCGTGGAGAGCGATAATCGTTCAAAAATCAACCTCAAACAAAGTTTTAATCTGCCGCTCGTTCACACTTGGGGGCATGAATGGCAGCAGCCCGTTCCGCAATGTTACCAGCCAGGGATGTTCCCACTGGGCGATTTTACCCAACTGCCACGAACGTTCCACAATCATCGTCGCACGGGGCAATCGCCTTTTCTCGACGGTACGAAACAGGGCTTCCGGACTTTCGCCGGCTTGTTTTTCCCAGACATCCATCAGTACGGCGGCGTCTTCTATGGCCTGGCAGGCGCCCTGGCCCATGTTGGGCGTAGTGGCGTGAGCGGCATCTCCGGTCAGCAAGATGCGATTAAAGGCATATTGCCGGATGGGTTTTACATCCACAATGTCGTTCCAGAGCAATTGATCGTTTGAACTTGCTTCCAGAATTTGCGGAACCGGCGCATGATAATTACGCAAGCGTTGGTACAAATCCGCCACCTTCAGGGCTTTCATTTCGGGGCTGTTTTGCGGCGCGTTTACGCATAAAAACCAGTAAATCTGTTGGTTGCGAAGCGGCACGATGCCCATGCGCCCCGCCGGCCCCCAGGTTTCGGTGGCGTGCGACAAGGCAATGCCGGGATTTTCAACCACCGCCCGCCAGCAGGTGTAACCGGCATAACGCGGGGAACTGCCGGGAAGGAGTTGTTGCCGGATGGCCGAATGAACGCCGTCGGCTACGATCAAATAATCGGCTTTGTAACGGGTATTATCCTGAAAATGAAGGGTGACGCCTTCCGTATCCTGTTCCACGCCGGTGGCTTTTTTTCCGGTTTGAAGCGTGACGTCGTTCAATTCTTCCAGCAAAATGCGGTGAAGATCGCCCCGGTGAATGACAAAATTGGACAAGCCGAAACGGCGGTTCAGCGCTTCGCTGTCGCCCTGCGAAAGGGTGCGCCCCTCGTGTGTGAGAATTGAAAAGCGGGTAAGGGCCTGACCGGCCGGAATGACCTTATCGGCAATGCCGATCCGCTGCAAGCCTTTGATGGCATTAGCGGCAAGCACCAGTCCGGCGCCCAGGGGTTTTATTTCAGGCGCGGCTTCAAAAATAACGACGTTACATCCCAGTTTACGAAGGGCAATGGCGCTGCTCAGTCCGGCAATTCCGGCGCCGGCAATGGCAATATGGGGGGCCTTGGTACGCTGCATTTGCATGTGGAAGGTGAAGAGGCGGTTTAAAAATATAGGGCAAATTTGCAGCGACTATTGCCGGGCGAAAAATAACGTTGTCATGTAACGTTCAAAATCCGGCATGAATCGTCGAATTTATGGATTTTCCTGCGTCTCTTCTTTCGCTCCTCTGAATTCGTAATCGCGTAATTTGGGCGCCCGCCACCAGGTAAATGCCACGACACCCAACGTTACCAAACCGCCGAATACCACCGAAGGAACCGTCCCCATCAAACGCGCCGCTACGCCGCTTTCAAACGCCCCCAGTTCATTACTCGACGTGATAAAAATCGAACTGACCGACGATACCCGGCCTTTCATGTTTTCAGGCGTATGAAAATGCACCAGTCCGGAGCGGATAAACACACTGACTTCGTCGAACATACCGGCCATCACCATACAAATGCAGGAAAGGATAAAATGCGTGCTCAGCCCGAAAAGAATATTGCTCAATCCAAAACCGGCTACACATAACAACATGATTTTGCCGGCGCCCTTTCCCAGGGGCCGATGCGCCAGAAAAATCGCCATGCTGATGGCGCCCACCGCCATCATGGCCCGCAAAATACCGGCGCCTTCGGGTCCGACGTGCAAAATATCCTTGGCAAACACCGGCATTAACGCCACGGCGCCGCCAAAAAACACCGCAAATAAATCCATGGCGATGGCGCCGATGATGATCTGTTTGCTGAAAACAAAATTGAGTCCGGCGCGGATGCGCTGGATGGCGGTTTCGGTATGGTCAAAAACAGGCACCGGGCGCGGCGTGATTTGCAGGATAAAAAACAGCGCCAGCACTGCCAGCGCGCTCATTACGGCAAAAGTCAGCGTCACCCCGCCGAATCCGTAAAGTAGTCCGCCGACACCCAGGCCGGTGATACTGGCAACTTCCCAGGTACTGCTGTTCCAGCTGATGGCATTTTGCAGGCGTTCCCGATCCACAATTTGTGGTAAAAACGCGAAGTTTGCCGGGCTGAAAAAACCGCGTGAAATACCCGTGCAAAAAATGATGATGTACAGCAAGGTGAGCACCATGGAATTGCCCAGCGCGACACTGTTGATCGCAACGACCAGTAAGGCAAGCGAACAAACCAAAAGAATGGAAATACATCCAATCAACAGGTTGCGGCGATTGTATTTGTCGGCCAGGTGGCCGGCCCATAAACTGATGAAAATGGCGGGAATAGCCTCGGTCAATCCAATGATACCCAACATGAGAGGATCATTGGTGAGTTCATAAACGTAATACCCGACAGCGACCGACATGATCTGAATATTCAACGTGGTCATCATACGCATCGCAAGGAAGCGGCGGTAATCAGGGATGCGCAGGGCGGCGTAAGCGTCGGAAGACATGCGATTGTTTCGATTGTTTCAGTGTGAAAAATTTTTAGCCATTCTCTAAAAATATTCCTCTCATTTTTGCCGCGCCAAAGTAGGCATTACCCCACATCTCATCCCACTGAAATCGAATCAATCGCTCCAATCGAAACAATCGAATCAATCACACATGGAACGGATTTCTGTCTTCGACATTTTTAAAATAGGGGTTGGCCCGAGCAGCTCGCATACCATGGGCCCCTGGCGTGCGGCCCAGCGGTTTTTGGCC
Organism: Saprospiraceae bacterium; assembly: GCA_033762055.1. Taxonomy (GTDB): domain Bacteria; phylum Bacteroidota; class Bacteroidia; order Chitinophagales; family Saprospiraceae; genus M3007. The sequence continues at coordinate 1,472 of JANRLZ010000425.1, read as the reverse complement.
GAAATTAATATCCCGGAGGTAACTTATGTGAAAGTAGAATTATACGGGTCGCTGGCCAAAACCGGCAAGGGGCACGGCACCGATCTGGCGGTACTGCTCGGCTTGAACGGCGACGATCCGGTAACCATCCCGGTGGAAGATGTGCATGGTAATGTGGAGCGGATCCGCAGCACCCGAACAATTCGGCTGGGCGGCAGCCGTGATATCCCCTTCAATCCTGATGATGATGTGGTTTTTTTGTATGAACAGACCCTTCCTTATCACGCCAACGGACTCATTTTCAGGGCGTTTTATAAAAACGGGGAAGGCGTTTCACAAACTTATTACTCCATCGGTGGCGGATTTGTCGTCAAGGAAGGCGAAGACAACGCCGGCACGCAGCAACACTTGCCGTTTCCAATTGATCAGGCGGAAGAATTGCGCCGCTGGTGTGATCAGGAGGGGCGGAATGTGTCGGAAATTGTGTGGCAAAACGAACTTTCCTGGCGCTCGCCCGAGCAAATTCGCCATGATTTGATGCACATCTGGCACGTCATGCGCGACTGTATTTACAAAGGCTGCCATACCGATGGCATTTTGCCGGGCGGACTGGATGTAACACGCCGTGCTGCGCCCTTGAGCCGCAAACTGCTGGTGAATAAACCTTACCGCGATGTCGAAGACTGGATCCGGCAGATCAGTCGGGGGGGGCATACTTTTCAGGAAATTCTCAAGTGGGTGAGTTGTTTTGCGCTGGCGGTGAACGAAGAAAATGCCGCCTTCAGCCGGGTAGTTACGGCGCCGACCAACGGTGCGGCAGGCGTTATTCCGGCAGTTCTGATGTACCACGTTTGTTTCAGCGAAACGTTTGTGGAAGAAGATATTATCAAATTTTTGCTGACTGCCGGCGAACTGGGGAGCCTGTTTAAAAAAGGCGCCACCATTTCAGCGGCTATGGGCGGTTGTCAGGCAGAAATCGGCGTATCTTCCGCCATGGCCGCCGGCGCCCTCACCGAATGTCTGGGCGGCTCGTACGGACAAGTAATGATGGCGGCAGAAATTGCCATGGAGCACCACCTTGGCATGACCTGCGACCCCATCGGCGGATTGGTACAAATACCCTGTATCGAACGCAACACCATGGGCGCTATCAAGGCCATAACCGCCAGCCAGATTGCCCTGGAAGGCGATCCGTCCAAAGCAAAAGTAAGCCTCGACGCCGTCATAAAAACCATGAAAGAAACCGCCGCCGATATGAACACCAAATACAAGGAAACTGCCGACGGCGGCCTGGCTGTCCATATTTCGGTCAACCTGGCAGAATGTTGAGAAGGGTTTATGGGGTTTATGGGGCTACCGATTACCCACAAAACCAGCAATCAAGTTCTTTGACAGAAGATTAAGTAAGCATCAGTTATTATCTGTAGTTTTTCCAAAGCTCTGGAAATTATCTTCAAACCAGGCAATGGTTGTTTTTTTGAAGGGAAGAAGCC
>JANRLZ010000424.1:0-6594 GCA_033762055.1 Saprospiraceae bacterium | reverse complement strand
GTCCAGGCGACAGTATTCAACTCAATGTATTGGAAACACCGGGCGCCACGTATTCCTGGACGTCTGTGCCGCCTATTTTCAGTTCAAACCAGGCCATCCCACCGGTGTTTTATCCTTCCGAATCTGCTGTTTATACCGTTTCAACGCTGCTCGGGGATTGTCCGGTTAATTATACCCTGGAAGTGACCGTGTTTAACCCTCAAATGGTTGTCAGTAACGACACGGTAATTTGTGCAGGCGAGCCGGTAACCATCAGTGCCGATGCGTTTTTGACCGGCGTTTATCAGTGGACCCCGGGCGGTGCAGTTCCGACTTTTCTGGATACGGTTGACACTTCCACCGAGTATTTTCTTCGTTTTGAATACGGAGAAGGCTGCGTTTATGAAGATTCCATGACCGTCGAGGTCATTCCCAATTTTATGGTCAACATAGTGAGCGACCCCGATACCAACCGCATCAATGTGGGAGAGTCCGTCTTATTGGATGCGGTGATTGTTCCTTCGCAAAATGTGAACGGTTTTACCTTTGAATGGCTGGAAAATAATACTGATCCATTGGGGAATACCCAACAAATTACCGTAATGCCGCTAACGACCGACAGCACCATCACTTATTATGTCGTTGCGGTGGCACCTTCGGGTTGTGTGCAAATTGAACCCATTACTTTCCGGGTAGTACAACCCGATGTCAAAATCCCGAATGCGTTCAGTCCAAACGGCGATGGGGCCAATGATTCATTCGGACTGGCTATTGTGGAAGGAATTGCGTTTATCCAGAGCATGGATATTTACAATCGCTGGGGCCAAAAAGTGTATTCGAGTTCGGAACCCAACGCACGTTGGGACGGAACCATTGGCGGCCAGCCTGCCGCTTCGGATGTGTATGTTTATGTCATCTACTACCGCGGCGGCGACGGCGCACTGCAATTCGCCAAAGGCGATGTGACATTAATTCGTTAAATGAATGATGAATGATGAATTTAGCAGGCCCAAAAAATTCATCATTCATCATTTATCATTCATCATTACCCACTTATCCTTTGTTCTTTTTGTCGTTTTGGAACTTCATTAGTTGTTCCATGACGTCGCTGAGTTGTTCGGCGCCGATGCGTTTCATGAGAATCTCATGTTTACGATCGAGGATAAATACCTGGGGGGTGGTTTGTACATCGTACAGCATTTTATAGCGGCTGCGGATGTAAGGGTCGTACAGGTTAAAGAATAAGTCATCGCTGAATCCTTTTTCTTCCACCCCCTTCCAGCAGGTATCTTTTACTTTTTCGGGGGTGTTGGCTTCTTCTTTTGCGGTAACCACGCCGGTACAAACAGCAAAAACCTTTACCCCGCGGTTCTGGAATTTTTTGGCGAACTCCACCATGTGCGGCGCTGCTTTTTTACAATGGCCGCAATCCGTAGCCCAGAAAAACAACACCGTATAGTCGGCATCAACATCCCACAGTGAATGCGGCTGGTTGTTGCGATCCATTACCGTGATATTCGGGGCAATTTTTCCGATGAGGATTGGCTCAAGGCGACGGGCATTGTCGCAGATTTTTTCCAGGTCTTCTTTCTTGGTCCAGGGCGCCTGTCCCTTGCAATAATACTCGTTGGCGATGTGCACATAACAGGCATCGAAGCCGACGACATTTGTTTTGGCGTAGTGGTTGAGGAAATGGATGAGGAAGTATTTGTAGTTTTCGTTGTTGTACTTCCCTTTCAATTTTGTCATCACATAATCCAGCGCGAGGTTAACAGAATCGGGATGTTGCGGGACAAATTTTGTCACATAATTGTCCACCTTGGCATGCAAAACAGGGCTGCGCAGCAGGGCTGGATCGGCAATGTCAAGGTTGTCGAAGTAGTGTTCACGGAGCCAGTAGTACTTTTTACGCACCTGCTCTTTTTCATCGCCGTTAAATTCCGGAATTTCCGGCTCCAGGGAAGCTTTTACGATGCGGGCCGACATATAAGCCGGGTATTTGGCAATCAGGTCGTGCTGGTATTTTTTTACGGCCTTGTCAATGTCATTGATTTTCCCGGCCAGTCGCATCGAATCGGCTTTGATGCTTTTTACTTTGACTAATTGCGCGCGAAGCGTATCTGCTTCCGGGCGTTGTTTGTTCAGGTATCGCAGGTATTCATAAAAAACCTCATTATCGGGCGAGCCTTTTACCTTCATTTTACCGACGGCGTCTTTGGCATCGGTTATCATGGTCACTTCCTGGTTTTTTTCCGAAAGCAACACCTGGATATAGTTGTTGTCGGGTTTCATGACAAAAAGGTACACACCGGCCGGAAAGAGCGTATCGGCTGAAAACGTGAAAAAACCTTCCGAATCTACCGTTGCGGTATCTTTTACGTATTGTTTTTCGCCGTAATGAAACCCTAAAACCAGTTCATTGGAAGGATAATTTTCGAGTTTGACCCGAAGTTTGTAGCCAGGTCCGCCATGGGCAAAAAGGGGCGCAAAAAACAGGAAAAAGGAGAGTGAAAGGAGAGTGAATCGCTTCATCCGAAATGAATGGTTGTTTAGTTTGAAAAATCCGCCAGGAATAGGGCGAAAATTGGCCTTAGACGCACAAATATCAGCCGATGCGGCATCCCGGAGCGGTGTTTTTGCAATTGTTAACATGGCCCGAACTTGAGACGGCATTACCCGGAGCCAGTGTTTCAAGTCAATTGGCGGTGGTATTACAAATCGTATTGTTTGATTTTTCGGTAAAGGGTGCGCTCGGAGATACGCAATTCGTCGGCAGCCTCTTTTCTGCGCCCCTTGTATTTGGCAAGGGTTTTTTTGATGGCATCTTTTTCGATTTCATCCATGGTTTGAGGGGTATCTTCCTCGTGGCTGTCGTCGAATTTCCCGCCGCCTGCCGGGTCAATGATAATAGGCTTGATCCGTTCGTTTTCGAAGGCTTGAAAACGCGGCGGCGCTTCCTGGGCATATGAATCCTGAAACAGCGGCTCGGTCAGTCCGGAAATGCTGGACGGCAGGTGCCGGAAGTTGCCCAATTCGGGCATACGCAGGTTGTTGCTTTCAACAAGTTTGAAAAACATGGATTTGAGTTCGTTCAAATCATTTTTCATATCAAACAACACCTTGTAAAGCAATTCACGCTCCTGAAAGTCGCCGGTGTGGCCGTTGCCGAAACCATTCCCCTGTGCGGGTACCGGGAGGTTGCGGTTAAACAGATGCGGCATGGATTGTACCAGCGCTTCGGCGGTTATGAGCCGGTCTTCGGAGAGCACCGACAACTGTTCGGCCACGTTTTTCAATTCGCGTATGTTGCCCGGCCAGCGATAGTTTTCCAGTACGATTTCGGCGCGGTCTTCGAGGCGAATGGGCTGCATGCGGTATTTTTCGGCAAAATCGCCGGCAAAACGCCGGAAAAGTACCGGAATGTCGTCGGGACGGTCTTTCAAGGCCGGTACCCGGATGGGCACGGTGTTGAGGCGGTAAAAAAGGTCTTCACGAAATTTACCCTTTCGCACCGCTTCTTCGAGGTTGACGTTGGTGGCGGCGATGACGCGTACGTCGGTTTTTTGGGTTTTGCTGGCGCCGACGCGGATGAATTCGCCCGATTCGAGTACGCGGAGGAGGTACGCCTGGGTATCGTTGGGCATTTCACCGATTTCGTCGAGAAAAATCGTGCCGCCGTTTACCGTTTCAAAATAGCCTTTCCGTTCGCCCACGGCGCCGGTGAAAGAGCCTTTTTCGTGTCCGAACAGTTCGGAATTGATCGTACCTTCCGGGATAGCGCCACAGTTGACGGCGATAAATTCGTTGTGTTTGCGCGCCGACAACGCGTGGATGATTTTGGAAAAAACTTCCTTGCCCACCCCGCTTTCGCCGGTGATGAGCACGCTGAGATCGGTGGGCGCCACCCGAATCGCTGTTTCCAGCGCGGCATCCAGTGCCGGCGAGGAGCCGACGATGCCGAAACGAGCCTTTATGGATTGGAGGTTGTTAGCCACTTTTTTTGTTTAAAATTGCGTTTAAATCGGTTAGCAATGGCGGTAGGTGCTTTTGAATAATCTCCCAAATTTCTTCTGCGTCAATGCCGAAATAGTCATGAGCAATCATGTTGCGAAGTCCACGGATTTTTGGCCATGGTACTTGAGGGTTGATTTCCATCAGCTTATCACTCAACTTTGTCACAGTTTCGCCAATGATCACAAAATTCATCAAAACCGCATCGAATGAACGCTCGTCCGCATAAAGACTATCCGCATCAACGAACTCCCCGGAGAAGCGCAGAATTTTTTCTGCCGAGTCTATAATCGCAAGCAGATTGGCTTCATCTTTTTCAGACATAAATCGCAGATTTGAGAATTTGATTGCGGTAGTAGGGCTTCAGATACTTTTCCCGGCAGATGTCCACGCTTTTGCCAAATTCTTTTGCAATCATCTCTTTAAGCGAAAGTTTGGTCTCGTATATATTCTCTGTTCGGGGCAGAAATTCCAAAATTATGTCTATATCACTCTCCTCGGTTTCTTCGCCACGTGCGTACGAACCAAACAGGCCAATCTTTGCAACCCGGTACTCGCGCTCGAGCAGCGGCTTTTCTTTAGCGAGAAAAGCGAGAATTTCGGTGCGTGTGAGAATTGCTTGTTTTTTCATTTATGCAATTTCGTATTCGAATTTGGTAGGCTGAAGCATTTTCAGGGAAGCGTTCAGGATTTCGATGGCCACAATACGGCCTTGCGCGTCATAGTCCAGCACCACGCCGGGTTTCTCGGTATCGCTCTCCACGATTTTTCCTCGCTGAAACGGATGTAGAGGATGCCAAATTCTTTATCGTACTTGATTTTCATTGTAGATACTTTTTGATTTTGGATGTTTTGTAAACAGTAACAACAAGAGGCAGGTTTTTCTCTGAATTAACGAAATCGCGCAGCAAGAAATCCTGTCCTGTCTCTCCGAGAATTGACTGTTAAACGTCCAAGCCATCTTCCTCAACTATTTAAAAAGGGTTCTCAAGTACCTGTAAAACAAGGATTTCATCAATTCCCCTATTCAACATTTGCACCCTATTCCGACCGTCGTATCACCCACTCGAAAAACAACATCATTGCTCCAAAAAATAAAAATCCCTCTGCCGGTATGGTTTGTTGATCAAAAAGGCCGCCCCTCGACCAAAATCCTGTTGATTGTATGCGCTTGAACCCGAACCAGAAAAAAAAGCGCTGCTGCACTCCAGAGTAAAATTCTGACAAGTAGCAGTGCCCCCTGTTTTTCCGGGCTTTGGCGTTTCAATCCACCACCTCCCCCAGCAAGGTCGCGCTCGTGGCGTCCTTGATGCGCACCATGACATAATCGCCGGGGCGGAGGCCTTCTTTTTTGGGGAACACGCACATTTTATTTTGTGAATTCCGGCCGCAAAAATCCTGATCCGACTTGCTGGAATCGCGTTCGATGAGTACCCGGAAAGTTTTGCCGATGTCCTGGCGGTTGTTGCGCAGGCTCACCGCCGTTTGCAGGCGAATGATCTCGTTGAGTCGGCGTTTTTTCACTTCTTCCGGAATATCGTCGGGGTATTTGCGTGCCGCAAGCGTACCGGGGCGTTCGGAATAGGCAAACATATACGACATGGAATAGTTCGCCCATTCGACCATGGAGAGTGTTTCCTGGTGCTCTTCCTCTGTTTCTGAACAAAATCCGGCGATGATATCACTCGATACCGCCGCGTCGGGCAGGATACGACGGATGCTTTCCATACGCGCCATGTACCAGTCGCGGTCGTAGGTACGGTTCATCATTTCAAGTACCCGTGAGTTGCCCGATTGTACCGGCAGGTGAATGTATTTGCAGATATTGTCGTAGGCTGCCATGGTGTGCAACACCTTGTCGGTCATGTCTTTGGGGTGGCTCGTGCTAAAACGCACGCGCAGGTCGGGATGAATGGCGGCGGTCATGGCCAGCAGGTCGGCAAAATCGGTGGGTTCGCCGGTTTCCGGGTTTTCCCATTTGTAAGAATCCACATTTTGTCCGAGCAGGGTGACTTCCCGGTAGCCTTTTTCAAACAAATCCTGCGCTTCGGCGACGATGCTGAATGGCTCGCGCGAGCGTTCGCGGCCGCGTGTGAAGGGAACCACGCAAAAGGAGCACATATTGTCGCAGCCCCGCATGATGGAGATAAAAGCCGTCACCCCGTTGGAGTCGAGGCGCACGGGGCTGATGTCGGCGTAGGTTTCTTCACGGCTGAGGAGAACGTTGACCATCCGGCCGCCCTCTTCTGCGCCGCCGATCAGGTTGGGCAAGTCGCGGTAAGCATCGGGGCCGACTACCAGATCCACTAATTTTTCTTCTTCGAGCCATTTCTTCTTGAGGCGTTCGGCCATGCAGCCCAGTACACCCACCTTGACGCCGGGGCGTTCGCGTTTAACCAGTTCGAACACTTTCAGGCGTTTACGAACGGTTTCTTCGGCTTTTTCACGAATGGAACAGGTATTAACCAGAATCAGGTCGCTTTCCTCCATGTTGCGTGTAGGTGCATAACCAATATCGCCCAGGATACTGGCTACGATCTCGGAATCGGAGAAATTCATCTGGCAGCCGTAACTTTCAATATAGAAGTGCTTTAGTCCAGGTGT
>JANRLZ010000423.1:0-2552 GCA_033762055.1 Saprospiraceae bacterium | reverse complement strand
CTGCTCTTGTCTGTCTCGCCAGCATTGTTCAGACACACCCTAACCTGTTCATTCGGTAAATCCTGTCTAAAAGAAACCGGTCGTTTACATGGTGGACGCCGACTTGAAAATCCGGTTCCAGTTGATGCCCTTGAACATACTGCCACTGCGGGTCGAGAACCAGATGAAGAGGGGTTTGCCCACCACGTGATCGGCGGGAACATAGCCCCAGAAGCGGGAGTCTTCCGAATTGTGGCGGTTATCGCCCTGCATCCAGTAGTAATCCTGTTTGAAGGTATAGGAAGTGGTTTCCTGTCCGTTGATATAGATTTTTCCGTCGCGTACTTCCAGTTTATTTCCTTCATACACCGCGATAATGCGCCAGTAAAAAGGCAGGCTTTCGGGTGTTAGCGCCGCTGTTGCGCCTTTTTTCGGAATCCATACCGGGCCATAGTCGTCTATTGTCCACCGCTGGTTGCGGGTGGGGTCGTTGGGAAAGAGGTTGCCGGGATCGGGTTCGCGTTTTTCCCGTTCGGCTTTCAGGCCAATGCCGCGTACTTTTTCTACTTGTTCCATATCGAGGAACGCGCATACTTTCCCGCGCTGGTTGCGGTACAATTCGTTGGTATTCACCCCGAAATCTTCCAGTTTTTTTGTATTGAAAGAGTTGCCGCTGCTTTCCAGATTGTAACTGAATTGCATGTGCGTCGGGTTTTGCGCTGCCTGTCCGTTTACAAATATTTGTCCGCCGCGAATTTCCAGACTGTCGCCCCCGATAGCCAGGCAACGTTTGATGTAGTGGTCTTTTTTATCCACCGGCCTTGTGATCCAGTCGGGATTGGCCGGCAAATTCAGTTTGAATCGCTCGAAATAGTCTTTTTTGAGTCGCGGGTAATTGCGCAGGTATTGTCCTTTGTCATAACTGCGGTCGGGCAGCAGGATAACACTGTCGCCCGCAGGCCAGTTGAATACCACGGGTTCGTTGCGATCCACCGTTTCGAGTGCCGGCAGGCGATAGTAGGGCAGCGTAGGCTGTTCAAGATAAGACTCGGTACCGAGTACCGGCATGACATTGTGCATCAACGGAAACTGGATGACCGTCATGGGTGTCCGGATGCCATAATGTGCTTTGCTGACAAAAAGGTAGTCGCCGATTTTCAAGGTTCCTTCCATCGAGGAGCTGGGAATTACATACGCTTCGATCAGGAACATTCGGATAAATGCTGCGGCGAATACCGCAAACACAATGGCTTCGGTCCATTCGCGCAGGGCTGTTTTTTTGAATTGAGGGTATTGCGCCTCTAATTTTTTCAGCCCAAGCGTGTCTTTTTTCTCAATGGCCTCGTGATGCAGGCGGTGGTATTCGCGTTCTTTTTCGAGGATAGGCCCTTCATACTTTGCCTTTTCATCGCGACCGACCATGAAGAAGGGGATGGGGGCAAATACGACAGCCAGCACCGACTCCCAGAATCCATGTCGTCCAAACGAACGGATCATATCAATGACCAATCCGGCATAAATGAAAAAATTGACTACCGGGAAAAGGAACCACAGGGCGTACTGGGGTTTACGGCCCACCATTTTACACCATTCTACGGCAGCGAGGCCCGGAACAAGCGCTTTCCAGCCGGGAATACCCGCTTTTTCAAACAGTTTCATCATGCTCAATCCGAGCAGGATGTAGAGTACAATGAAAAAAATGAGAACAGACATGACTGGGTGAGGTGAGGAGTTGAGGGTTTATGGGGTTGAGAGAGGTTTATGAGTTGAGAGAGGTTTATGGGGTTGAGGTATATATACCCGAAAGAAACTGGGTTCAAAATCCTTAAAGGTCAAACCAATCCATCCAGTTTATCACGCAATGCACAAAAATCCTGGTAAAAACAGCGAGGGCGAAGGTATCACAGCACCCTACGCCCTCGCCCTCGATTAGATTTTATGCTTGAAAAGTTCGATGAACGGCTGATTTTGCAATTATTCTGAAATTCAGCCTTTGCCAACTCTTCATTCTTCGCTCTTTTTACCGCTGCGGCGTTTGCGGCGGGTTTTGAACATTTCCACGACTTCCTTATCCGTCAGGAATTTAAAATCAACAAACTGCGTGGAGACGAATCGTTTTACATCCTGATAGTCCTTGGCGCGTTTGTCGGTAAACACCTTGAGGAGTTTGCCGACATAATTGAGCGAGAGTTTTTCCACATCCTGGTTAAACTGCTGGTTGCCGAATATCTTCATGTAGATACCGAAGATTTTGGTCAGTTCAAAATAGTCGGCGTACTCGCGGTGGGTGAGGCCGTTGATGAGGCGGGTAAAATAGGTGAGTACCAGTTGGCGCAGGCATTCGGATTCGACCGACAGGCCCTCGTGTGCATTGTAAAACTCCTGAACGGCTTCGATGGCGTCGGGGTGCACATAACCAAGGTGGTGAATTTTGTCGGCGATACGGTAATAATCGCTGATGCGGTCTTTCCAGGCTTTGTCAACGGCCTGGGTCATGCGTTCGTCGTTGGAAGCGTCAATGCCGGGCGATTTGTAAAGCGAGAGCAGGAAACGCAGGAAACGCAGGTCAAATT
>JANRLZ010000422.1:0-9628 GCA_033762055.1 Saprospiraceae bacterium | reverse complement strand
AGCATGTCTAGATTTTCCTCCATCCGCTGCAAGCGCCAAATTTAGTCCTGGACTGCGTTGGCTTTTTTCGCCGTAGCCTCCGGCTACGTCTGCAAAAGCCGCCTTGCCCAAAACTAAATTTGTACGCTTTCGCTGGATCAGGAAAATCTATACACGCTCTAAAATAAAAATGCTACCTTTGCGCCCTATGAGCAAAACCTTAGGCTGGCCGCTGCTCCTCGCCCTGGTATTTCTGGCGAGTTCCTGCAAAAGCAATTTCGAAAAAACCCGCACCAGCGGTAATGCGGAATTGATTCTCAATACGGCATTTAAATATTACGAAAAGAAAAATTACCAGCGTGCATTATCGCTTTTCGAACTGGTAATCAATACATTGCGCGGTGACGCCCGGGCCGAAAAGGCCTATTACGAATACGCGTACTGCCATTATCACACCAAACAATACCTGTTGGCAGCTTTTTATTTTAAAAATTTTGCCAACACCTTTACAGGATCCCCACTGCGTGAATCGGCGGCATTCATGTCCGCTTATTCCAACTACGAACTTTCTCCTTCCTATCGCCTGGATCAGAACGCAACAGAAACTGCAATCGAGGAATTCCAAACGTTTGTCAATCTTTTCCCGAGTTCTGACAAGGTGGCGCAAAGCAACCAGTTGATAGATGAATTGCGTCGCAAATTAGAGAAAAAGGCGTTTGCTGAAGGCCAGTTGTACTACGATTTGCGCCAGTATCAGTCGGCAGTCATTTCTTTTGATAATCTGCTGCGCGATTACCCGGAAAGTCCAGATGTAGAGCGAGTACGATATTTGATCGCAAAGGGGAGTTTTTTATTGGCTGAGAATTCTATTGTAGAGAAAAAGCAGGAACGATACAACGATTCTGTAACGCGTTGTGACGACTTTTTGGAGAAATATCCTTCGGGGAAATACAGCAAAGAGATCAAACAGATCAAAAAAGACGCTGAAGACGCCAAGGAAGCGGTCAAAAAACGCAACAAAAACAACACCTGATTATTTCAGCATAGCGAACAAGCGGTGGCCAATGCCATCCAGTTCGCGTTCATCAACACTTATCAATCATCAATATCCAAGGAATGAGCGATATCAAAACCAAGGCCCAGGGCCTCGACCCGAATGTTCAACCCCGCGACGTGCTTGAACTCGTGGAAAAAACAGGCAACATTTACGAAAGCATCGCAATCATAGGCAAACGCTCCCGCCAGATTTCGAGCGATCTGAAATGGGAAATTCAGCGCAAACTGGAAGAATTTGCCGTTCACACCGACACCATAGAAGAGGTGCAGGAAAACAAGGAACAGATTGAAATTTCTAAGTTCTACGAACGCCTCCCCAATACCGCCATTATCGCAACTCAGGAATTCATGCAAGATGAAATCCAGTGGCGCTATGTGGAAGACAAAGAATAAAAGAGCGTTGCATATCCCTCATTGAACCCGTTCCGGGATTGTCTCAGTTATATGCTGGAGGCAGTCCCGGTTTTTTTTGCCCCCGGAACGGCGCCTCAATCCAACACCTGATGGATAAAATACATGTCTACGGCGCCTTTGTTGTGTACCTCTTTTTTCCCACGGTGTTCGGCAACAAACAAGTGCCTTACCGCCTCGGCCGTCGCTGCGGACACATTGACCCTCCCGGGCTCGCCATGTTCTTCCAGTCGGGCGGCAAGATTGACCGCATCTCCCCAGATATCGTAAGCAAATTTATTTTTTCCGATTACACCTGCCATAACCGGTCCGGTGTGGATTCCTATCCGCATTTCTGCCAGGTGTACGCCGGTTTTTGATTTTTTACGCGCCGCCAACCAGGCCGACATTTCCAGTGCTGCCCGAACGGCATCGGCGGCATGCGATTCATTCGGAACCGGCAAACCACCGGCGCACATGTAGGCATCGCCAATGGTTTTTATCTTCTCCAGGCCGTTTCTTTCGCAAATTTCGTCAAAAGCCAGGAAGCATTCGTTGAGTTCATCAATCAACTCATTGGGAGAAAGTATGGCCGACAGCCGGGTAAAATTGACAAAATCACTAAACAATACGGTGGCAGACTCATATAAACGCGGGGTTGCCTGTCCGCTGCGTTTGAGTTCGCCGGCAATTTCCTCCGGAAGTATGTTGAGCAGAAGACCATCGCTTTTGCGCCTTTCTTCCTGAATCTGCAGGTTTTGTTCCTGAATTTGTTTATTCTGACTTTCCAGCCGCCGCCTTGCGCGGCGTGCAAAAAACCAGGAGACCCCCACCATGGCAAGAATGACAAACAGCAGAGCGCCCAACACATAGGCAAATCGCCTGAAATCTGCTTCCTGTTCGTTGCGATAAGCCTGTTCGCGTTGGAATCGCTCCAGTTCCTGGGCACGACGCGTACTGTCGGCCAGGTTCTCTGCACGTTCGACCCGTTCTTTTTCGCGCAATTCAACAATCAGGCGATTTTGCTTTTCGGCATTCAATTTTTGATCGGCGATACGAAGTCGTTGTCGGGCTTCAAGCGCCTGAAGGGTTTGTTCGCGCAATTTTGCCTGGTCGGCATCCTGTTGCGCTTCAAGCAGGCGCACTTCATCTTCTTTTCTTTGGGCCTCCAGTTCGAGGTATTTATTTTGCAGCTCGAGCCGCTCACGCTCGTTTTTGATCTGATTGAGTTCGAGGTCTTTAAAGTTTTGCCGGGCGATCAGGAATTTGATTTGTCCTTCTGCGGCCGCCAGCAAGGTACGTTGCTGGTTGAGGCGTTGTTCGCGCGCTTGTTCTTCTACGCGCATGGCATCCAATACGTTCAGGTAGGCGCGGTAATACTCGAAAGCCTTTTCAAAATCATAGAGGTCGTGGTACAAGTCGGCGGCGGTGCGGTATGCCGATGCCAGCACCGTTTGCTGACCGGTTTCTTTGGCATACTGGATCGCCATTTCGTTGTGCGAAAGGGCGTTGTATAAATCGTTGCTGCTGAAATACACGCCGGCCAGCAGGTGTTCGAGATTGGCCAGTGCCTCATAATCCTTGCGTGATGCCAACAAATTTTTTGCCTTAAGCAGGTACTCAATGCCGCGTTTTGATTCGCCGGTATTATGCAGCGCAACGCCCATGTTTGCCCAAAGCACTTCCGGATAATCGCAAGGGATATAGGCGCATTGTAATTCTGCTTTTCGAAAATATTCAAGCGCTCTGGGGTACTCGCGGAGCGTGGCGTACTGTCGCCCCAGGTTATTGTACAACAAGGCTTGTTCGCGGGTGGTGCCCGCTTTCACAATGATATCTTCGAGTAAATGGTAGAAATACAAACTTTTGCCCGGATCGGCATTCTGGTCATAGGCTTGGGCACGTTTTTGGTAAATCTGCACCAGTCGCGGATAATTCGCCTCTTCTTTATATTTGACAATTAAATCCTTGTATAAAATTTCCGCGCTGTCGAATCGCATATCAAACAAACAGGCGTCAGCAGCTTTTTCCCTGGTTTCGTAGTCTTGCGGTCGCAAGGCCAGCACTTCACGATAGTAGCGATGTGCCGGGGAGTAAAGTTTTTCTCGAAAAAACAGATCTCCAACGGCAATTTTCACGGCTAATTGTTGCGAACGGTTGCCCAAACTTTCCAGTTTTGCCTCCGCTTCCAGATAATGATGCAAGGCTTCCTCGGTGCGACCTGATCGGGCATAAAATTCACCCAACACGATAGAGGCCCTGACGACCCCGCCGTCGTAGCGCAGTGTGCGCGCCAAAGCCAGGCTCTTGATCGCCAAAGTCTCTCGTTCGGTATCACTGTCCGAATTTTTTGCCTGATCGAGTACGTGGTCTACCTCTACCGTATTTCGTTCGATTTCCTCCAACCCCTGTGCATACAGGCGTTGAAAATGGAAAAGGGCGAAAAGAAAGAAAGGTAAAAATCGCACGGCGATGCTGAAAATTGGCAATGCGAAGAACGCAGTTTTATTTCATCGTTACTTATTGGCAGTAAGGATTTTTATTTCAACCCGCTGATTGGTCCGACGTCCTTCCGGGGTGGTATTGGGCACCAGCGGCTGGCGTTTGCCGTAGCCTTTATATTGCACCCGTTTGGGATCAATGCCTTTATCGAGCAAATAACTCGCCACTGCCTTGGCACGGGCCGTACTCAGATAATCGGCAAAATCATCCTTGGGCTGGTTGTTGGTATGGCCTGCTACTTCGATTGTAATACCCGGATTTTCTTCCAAAAATACGAATAACTCATCCAGATAGGTATAAACCGCCGGACGCAGACTGGCACTGTCAGTCTCAAAAGTCAGCAGGCGCATCGGAATGGTTTGTCCCTGTTCAATTGCGCGGGTCAGTTCGGGCATGGCCCGTTTCCCGGTTTCAAATTCAAGCGCCTGACTGCAGCCGGCTGCATCGGTGACGGTAACGCTGTGTTTACCGGCGGATAATTTGGAAACCGACAAACCGCTTTGTTTGGTGTCCCAACTGGTTTTATAGGGAGCGGTTCCACCTTTGATCGAGATTTTTGCTTTTCCGTCGTTGACGGTTGCCGAGCTGGCGCCGATATTCTGCACCAATTCCAACACAATTGGTTCGGGTGAGACTACGGTTATTTTGGCCGACTGTGAGGTGCCTTTTGCGTCGGTCACCGTTACGGCGTAATCTCCGGCAACCAACCCATCCGGCGCTTCGCCGCTTACAGCAGGGTTGTTCCAGGCAATGCTAAAGGGCTTTTTTCCACCGGAAATATTTACAACCAGCGAGGCTTTTTCAAGTCCGCCACATTTGATCTGATTTTTTTCCGTAATGGTGACAACCAATCCCAGTATGTTTTCAGCAATAGACACACTGCCAACCGCAGTACAACCATTGGCATCGGTAACAGTTACTTTCGGGTTGCCTGGCGCCAGGCGCGAAGCCGTGTTGCTGCTTTCGCCACTTTCCCATTGAAAAATGTAGGGTTCTTTGCCGCCGACTGGTTTGGCCATGGCTTTTCCATCTGCATTACCTGCACTGGCAGGCGCCATCATATCAACCTGAACGGTCAAGGCAGCCGGCGCAGTCACGCTGACCGTTGCTGTTTTGCTGTTCCCCGCTGCGTCGCTCACTGTTAGTACATAATCGCCCGCCGATACGCTGGGCGATTCACCGCTGGCAGCGGGACTGTTCCATGCGTATCTGAATGGTGCTTTTCCACCGGAAACCTGCACCGAAAGGGTCGTTTTTTCGCCGGTGCATTTGATTTTTGCCGTTTCCGAGATAGTCAGCGCCAGGGGCAGAATATTTTCCGAGGTCGTTGTGCCGGCCATTGCCTGGCAACCGTTGGCGTCGGTGATGGTAACACCGTGTGAGCCTGGCGACAGCCGAACGGCCCCGGCCGTACTTTCTCCATTGTCCCAACGAAAGGTATAAGGCGTCGCTCCTCCTGCAACTACGGCATTGGCTTTACCATCCGAACCGCCCGTACTGGCCGGAGAGATGGTTTCAATTTTTGCACTTAACGCTGGTGGCGCAGCCACTGTAATACTTGCTGTTTTGGTTGTTCCGGCAGCGTCGGTAACCGTGAGTGAGTACGTGCCCGGCGGTACGTTTGTCGGGGCTTGCCCACTCAACGAGGGGGCATTCCAGTTGAATTTATAGCCTGTTTTTCCACCGTTCACTTTTACATCCAGGGCCGCTTTCTCGCCGGCGCATTTGATGGCGCTTTTTTCTGCGATACTGATTTCCAGCGGCAATACCGTTTCAGTCATAGTGACAGATGCGGTGGTTGTACAACCATTGTCGTCTGTTACAGTTACCGTATGCAAACCAGCGGTCAGTGCGACCGTGGCTGCCGTGATTTCGCCGTTGTCCCATTTAAAATAATGCGTACCCGTTCCGCCGGTGGTCATCGCCAGGGCTTTGCCATCGGCTCCGCCGGGACTTACCACACCCTGAGCAATAGCCGAGGCCGTGAAGGGTTGGGGAGATTTTACTTTGATCGTCGCCGTAGCGGTATTTCCCACGACATCTGTAACGGTCAGGGTGTAATCACCGGCTGATACGTTGTCGGGTTTATCGCCGGCCAGCGCGGGGTTGCTCCAGGAAAATTTGGGAGCACCTTTGCCTCCTTTTACTTCTACTGCAAGTGAAGATTTTTCACCGGCACATTTAATTTGGCCCTTTTCCGCAATACTCACCGTCAGTTTCAGGATATTTTCGGGTATTTCAAAAGTAGCGCTTGCCGTGCATCCATTCATATCGGTCACCGTAATACTGCGATTGCCCGGGGGTAGTTTCGTTGCGGCAAACACCACCTCTCCATTGTCCCACTTATAATTATACACCCCGGTTCCCCCTTTTGCCTGAGCCAACGCCTTTCCATCCGATCCGCCGGTACTGGCCGGCGCCTGGACCAGCGCAGAAACGATAAGCGCATCGGGTTGCCTGACCACAATCGTGGCTGTACTGGTGGCTTTGGTGGCATCTGTTACGGTTACCGTATAGGTTCCTGCCGGCACATTATCCGGTTTGTCGGCAACAATCGCCGGGTTACTCCATGCATAAGTATAGGGAGCTTTTCCACCCTTTACCTCGACTGTCAGTACTGCTTTACCTGCAGCACATTTGATCGGTGTTTTTTCCGATATGGTAGCCGCAACCGGTTGTGCCACTTCGGTGATGGTCACTTTAAGTATGGTTGAACAACCTTTCGGATCGGTTACCGTCACCGTGTGCTCACCGGCACTCAGTTTGGTTGCGGTGGCCAGCACCTCCCCGTTGTCCCAGGCAACTACAATGCCGGATGCATTGGTGGCAAGGTCTACCTCACCTACCCCATCGGATGCCCCGGGAGCACTGATGGGTTTTTTCTGTCTGGCTTTTACTTTTAAACGGGAATCGGGCAAGCCAATATCGGCATTGCGGGCCTTGCCCTTGCTGTCGGTAACCGTTACAGAATAGTTTCCCGCTGGAACATTTTTGGGGCTTTCTCCCGACAATCCACCCGACCAGGTATAGGTGTAAGGCGGCACACCACCGGTAACTTTTGCCATCAATACAGCATCTTTGCCATCGCCTTCGCAGCTGATCGGTTTTTCGACATAGGCATTCAGCACCATGTTGTAGGCTTTATCCACGAAATACAATCCTTTGTCTTCTGTCCCTACCCAGACTGCGCCATCCGAGTCTACTGCGATACAATTACCATATTGCGAGGTATAATACTCCGATCCGCCAAAATCATCATACGTATTGGCTATCATATCGAAACGAGTGAGATTGCCGCTAACCAACCACATTTTACCAGAAGGGTCAATATCAAAATCGTTGATTTCGCCTTCCATGTGTTTTTCTTCCAGGGCTAAGTCGCTCCATTTTTCGCCGCCGGGCGCTTTGGAAATATATCCATCGGCCAGTACGTAAATTACGGTATTGAACTCGCGAACACGTTGCACATTTGTGCCGGAAAGATCACTTTTCCAGCGTCCGGGAGGGCCATACATCAGTCCTTGATCGGTTCCCACCCAGATTCGCGCCGAGGCATCCTGAAAAACAATGGTGATATTATTGGATTTCAGTTTCGAGTTGACCGTTTTCCATTGCACATCGAACTTGAATTCCGGTTCGGTGATAAAACGAATCAAGCCTGCTTCATCGGTGCCGAGGTATAGATGCTTGTTTTTGGCATCATACCAGGCGGTAGTTACCGAGCAAGGTTCTTTTACAGCGTTCCGAAAAGCCGATTCCGACCAGGAAAAGTCGGCGTTACCGCCCCGATAAGCCAGCACATTTCGTTCATCGGAAGCAAGTTTGAGGGGGGTAGACAGGTCGGTAGCCTTGATTTGGTAAATGCCGTTTTTATTGGCGGCCCATTTTCGGCCTGAAGCGTCAACTGCCACATTTATGAGGGGAATCGAGCGATCAATCGCGCTGCAGCGAGTGACTTCAAGTCCCGCTTTTTGGGCGTATAAGACGGCGGGAGCAAGGCATAAAACAATCAGAAAACGGAAAGAGGAAAAACGGAAAAACAGATGGAGCATCGTAGAAAAAAGATTTGCTGCGCGTTGGTCAGATGATAAAAAAACCGCGCAAAGGTAGAGCAGTTTGCCCAAGTGCCGCATAAACGATTTTATTCAGGTGGAATTGCCCGGGAAACCCCTGGAAATCTTGTAATGTTGCCCGAAATACCTTTACTCCATGTACTTGCTTGGCTACGACATTGGCTCTTCTTCTGTAAAAGCCGCGCTCATTGACGCCGTTACCGGGGTTACCCTGCAAACCGTGCAATTTCCCTCCCATGAAATGAACATTATTGCATCGCAACCCGATTGGGCGGAACAACATCCGGACGACTGGTGGGAGGCCTGCTGTATGGCGACCCGGCAACTCATGGCTTCCACCAACTTCCATGCTGCCGACATAGCTGCGATCGGTATTGCTTATCAAATGCATGGTCTGGTGATGCTCGACAAAGGCGGGAAAGTGCTGCGTCCGGCCATCATCTGGTGCGATAGCAGGGCTGTCGGGCAGGGAGAAAAGGCATTTCAGATGCTTGGAACGCAATTTTGCCTCGAACACTACCTGAATTCACCCGGCAACTTTACCGCTTCCAAACTGCGCTGGGTAAAAGAACACGAACCAGATATTTTTGAAAAAACACAGCACTTTATGCTGCCAGGCGATTACATCGCCTATCGCATGACCGGTGAAATTTGCACGACCATCGGCGGTCTGTCGGAAGGGATTTTATGGGATTTTAACGCAAAAAAACCGGCTAGTACATTGTTGGATTACTACGACATTCCCGAATCCATGCTTCCGCCGGTGGTGGATGTTTTTTCCCGTCAAGGCGAATTACACCCGAAAGCCGCGGCCGCGCTTGGATTGCAGCCCGGTATTCCGGTTGGCTACCGGGCCGGCGATCAGCCGAATAATGCCTTTTCTCTCAATGTGTTACGAAGTGGCGAGGTAGCGGCAACCGGCGGTACATCAGGGGTTGTGTATGCCGTTTCTGAAACGCCGGTATACGACATAAAACAACGAGTCAACAGTTTCTCTCATGTGAATTATCGTCCATCTCAGCCGTTTACCGGGGTATTACTTTGCATCAATGGTGCAGGCAGCGCTTATCGCTGGTTGCGGGAAAACACCGGCGCTTTGTATACTTATGCGCAAATGGAGGCGATGGCCGGAACTGTTGCGCCAGGGGCGGAAGGATTGTGCATCCTGCCATTTGGCAATGGCGCAGAGCGTATGCTGGAGCACCGCAATACGGGGGCCATCGTGTCAGGGCTTAATTTCAACCGACACAACCAGGCGCATTTGTATCGCGCAGCGCTGGAAGGCATCGCTTTTTCATTTGTTTGGGGCGTGAATGTCATGCGAAACATGGGCATTTCTATCTCGAAAATGCGTGTCGGGGGCGGCAATTTGTTTGAGTCGGCGATTTTTTCGAGCACTATTTCCACACTCTTGAATATAGAGATTGAAATATATGATACCAACGGCGCAGCAGGCGCCGCCAGAGCGGCCGGAGTTGCCGTCGGACTTTACACGAATCCGGAAGAGGCCGCAGGATGTTTGCTAAATGTCCTGCAAAAACAGGAACCTCAGTCTGCCGATTCTCCTGCGCTTGAAGCGGCTTATGTTCGATGGTGCAATTATTTAAACAAGGGGTAGCGAAAACCGC
>JANRLZ010000421.1:0-6439 GCA_033762055.1 Saprospiraceae bacterium | reverse complement strand
CGGCGCGAAGCCCGATCACCGGTCCGGGTTTACCGCCTTTGAGGATGCCGACTACCCCGGTTTTGGCTATGCCGGTTTTTACTTCCATGCCCAGTGAACGCAGGTGAGCGGCTACTTTTTCAGCGGTTTTAAATTCGCGGTTGGAAAGTTCCGGGTGCTGGTGCAAATCGCGGCGCCAGGCAACGACTTTGGCTTCGACCACATCGGCCAGTTGATCGGCCTGGCGTTTCAGGGTGGATTGAGCGCCCAGCGGGAGGGTAGACAGCAGGACGATGGCAAGGAGGAAAATAGGTTTCATGCTACAAAGTTTGTCGGCATCAGGGGGAGTGATGTTGAAATTTGCTTGTCCGCGCTAAGGTATGTTTTACTGTCTCAACCTGCCTACATTTACCCCATGAAAACGCTCGCTCTCGCCATTACAAGCGCCTGCCTGCTGGTCGCCTGCTCCGACGATACTGTATTAAAACCGGGGATAGTACCTGTCGCCGATATCCGCCCGGGCGCCGTGTTCGAACGCCTGGCCCCGTCCCGCACGGGTATTGATTTTGTCCCGACGGTGCAGGAAGAATTCCGCTACAACTTCCTCGCCGACCCGTATATCTTTAACGGCGGTGGCGTGGCCGTCATAGACCTCAACAACGACGGCTTGCAGGATCTCTTTTTTACCGCCCGGCTGCAAGGATGCCGCCTGTACCTGAACAAAGGCGGACTGCATTTCGAAGACATTTCCGAAGCGGCAGGCGTGGCCAGATTCAGCGGTTTAAAAACCGGCGTAACGGTCGTGGACATCAATGCCGACGGCTTTCAGGACCTGTATGTGTGCCGCACCTGGCTGACGCCCCTGCCCGAACGGCGAAATTTGTTGCTGGTCAACAACGGCAACCTTACTTTTTCCGAACGCGCCGCCGAATTTGGCCTCGACGATCTTTCTGCCTCGCAGCACGCCAATTTTTTTGATTACGACCGCGATGGCGACCTCGATTGTTATATCCTCAACCATCCGGTTGATTTTAAAAATATGAACCACCTCGATTTTACCGAGGGCGCCGCCCGCCGGCAAAGTCCGAAAAATGAATTCGAGTCGGACCGGCTGTTGGAAAACACCGGCGGAAAATTTGTGGATGTCACCCGGCAAGCCGGATTGGAAAACCGGGCATTTGGACTCAGCACCATCGCCTCCGATTTTAACGGCGACGGCTGGACCGATCTTTTTGTGGGTAATGACTTCGCCATGCCCGATTTTTTGTATCTCAATCAAAAAAACGGAACCTTCGCCGACAGTGCGGACACCTGGTTTCAGCACACATCTAACCACACCATGGGCGCTGATTTTGCCGATTTGAACGGCGACGGCATGGCCGATCTGGTGACACTCGACATGCTGGCGGAATCCTGGCCGCGGCGGCAGCGATTGATGAGCACCATGTCGGTCGAACGCGACCGGCAAATGCAGGAACGGGGTTACGGGCGACAGGTCATGCGCAACGTGTTGCAATTGGCAGGCGGTTCCGGTAAATTCAGCGAAATCGGTTGGCTGACGGGCATGGCAGCTACCGACTGGAGCTGGGCGGCGCTGCTGGCCGATTACGACAACGACGGCCTGCGCGATCTTTTCATCACTTCAGGGGTAAAACGCGACCTCAACGACCTCGATTTTTTCCACTATACGGCCGACAGTATCAACCGAACCGGCGGCATCAGCAAAGAGCGTTTTGCCAAATTTGACGACTATTCGGGTAAAATCCCCACCTGCCCTTCTCACAATTATTTATTCCAGAACAACGGCTCCCTGCAACTGCAAGAGGTGTCGGCAGCGGCCGGTTTGGGGGAAAGCGGTTTTTCCAACGGAGCGGCCTATGCCGATCTGGACAACGACGGCGATCTGGATCTGATTACCAACGATCTCGAACGAGCGCCGGGTATTTATGAAAACAAAGCGACGGCATATAATGCCAACCGCTGGTTGCAGGTAAAATTGCAGGGCACTCCACTAAATCCGGCGGGTGTCGGCGCAAAACTGCGTGTTTGGTCGGGCGGAAAGTTGATTTTTTCGCAGGAAATGACCCCGGTCCGCGGGTTTTATTCGAGCGTGGAACCGATTTTTCAAATTGGTTTGGGTAATGCGGACAAGGTGGATAAAATTGAAATTGAATGGCTGGAAAAGCGCATCCAGGTGTTGGAAAATGTGCCGGCCAACCAGCGCTTGTTCCTGCGGATAGCAGATGCGCGGCCGGGTGAAAGCGCGCAGGACAAACCAAAGGGCCTGCGCCTGTTTGAAGCGTTGCCTGACCGATCCGGCCTGCATTTTACCCATCAGGAAAACGCATTTGAGGATTTTGACCGGGAAAAACTGCTCCCTTTCCGGCTTAGTCGTAACGGCCCCTGCATGGCGGCCGGCGACATCAATGGAGATGGTCGGCAGGATTTATTCATCGGTGGAGCGGCGGGACAGGCAGGCGTCGTTTATCTTCAAAATGAGCAGGGAACATTTCGCTTGCTTCCCCAGCCGGCGCTTGAGCAGGATCGGGAATCGGAAGACACCGCCTGCGCCTGGCTGGATGCCGACAGCGATGGCGATGCTGATTTGTATGTGGCAGGCGGTGGAAATGATTTTCCCGCCCTTTCCGCTTTGTACCAGGATCGTTTGTACCTCAACGACGGCGCCGGTCGTCTGACCCGCTCGACGACAGCCCTTCCCGTTCATCCGCAGCCGACAACTTGTATCGCCGTACACGATTACGACGCCGACGGGCGGCCCGATTTGTTTTTGGGAGCGGGTTGCGTACCGGGGCGGTACCCGGAGCCGGCCGGCAACCGCGTTTTGCGCAATATGGGCGGACGTTTTGAATCGGTCGGCGAACAGATGGCCCCGGCATGGCAGACCGCCGGCATGATACAAGATGTGCAATTCGGCGATCTGGACGGCGACGGTAAAGCCGAACTGGTCGCTGCGGGCGATTGGACGACGCCTGTGATTTTCCAATGGAATGGCGCGCAGTTTCTACCCAAAAAAGGACTCAAACCCCTCGAAAATGCAAGCGGATGGTGGCGCAGTCTTGCCCTGGCCGATCTTGACGGCGATGGCGACCTCGATATAGCGGCCGGCAACCTGGGTCTGAATACGCGTTTCCGTGCAAGGGATGCCGCACCGATGCGGTTATTTGCCGGCGACTACGACCGCAACGGCAGTCTTGATCCGCTGCTTTGCACCCCCTGGGAAGGGGCGTATTATCCGGTGGCGCAACGCGATGTTTTGGCAGCCCAATTGCCTGTAGTAAAAAAGAAATTCGCGCGGCACACCCCTTATTCGCTGGCTGCAGTGCAGGAAATTGTTGATAAGGAGCCATTATTGGCCGGGAGAATATTGGCGGCCAACACCCTGGAAACGCAATGGTTTGAAAACCGGAATGGCGACTTTGTTTTGCGGCGTTTGCCGCTGGAAGCCCAATTTGCACCGGTGCAGCGAATGCTGGCTGAAGATTTTACCGGCGATGGCCATACCGATCTGTTGTTGTTGGGGAATGAATGGGGCGCCGAACCGGAGACCTACCGGCTGGATGCTTCGTTTGGCTGCCTGCTGGCGGGTGATGGAAAGGGGAATTTTCAATATATCGCCAATCGGGAAACCGGCTTGTGGGTGGAAGGCATGGTGCGTGAAGCCATTTGTTTGTCAACAGCGAATGGTAAAAATGTACTGATTTTAGCCATAAACAATGGCCCCATCCGGGCTTTTTGGGCCAAAATGAAGGGGGAGGCTGCCGTTCCTTTGCAAAAATGACATATCTTGGCACAGTTTTCTACCACAAAATAAATGTTGGTAAATTCTGACCATTCCCCGAAAATCAGCCATTACGTTTGCCCCTAATCTAGACGATGAATTTGTTTAAACCATCGTATAATCCTTCTGTCCTTCGGCGCGACTTCATTTCTTTAAGACGACGCTATGAGCCTTACCCCGACCCAACGACAAAACCGTATTGAACTATTTGCGCTGTGGCTGCTGTCGCTGTTGCCTTTGGCGGCCTATGCGCAACCGGAAAATACGGTCGTCAGACCCGATTTCTCCCGCGCCCTGGTTGTTCCTCAACTGCTTCGTGATTCGGCGCATGTACTCACATTCGATACGGTGCGCAGCGAAGCGATTGCCGCGCAGTTTGTACCGGCTAAAAGTCCGTACCTCACTTTTGGCGCAGACGCCAGTACCTGGTGGCTTTATTTTACGGTAAAGAATGAGTTGCCCAATCACAAAACCCTGATCCTCTGGCTCAACCGGAAGAATTTCGACGCATTTTCTCTTTTGCAGCAAAAACCGGACAGCACCTTTCAGTTTTACGGGGATGTGGGTGCCAGTTTTTACGACGATTCCCGCTTTGCTTTGTCCAACGGTTACTATATTGCCGTGTTGATGCAGCCGGGTGAAAATAAATTCTGGGCCAAAGCCTCCAACGAGGTGGGTTCGATGTATCTGGGTTTGAGCCTGCATACGCCCGATCATTTTGCCTTGAAGAGCCGGCAGAATGTGTTGTTGTTCGGATTGTTTTTGGGAACCATGCTGGTTTCCATCTTTTTTGCCCTGCAGTTGTATTTCATGTATCGCGACCCGATGTACCTGTTTTATCTGGCGTACGTGGCGGTGGTCTTATTGCGGGAAGCCTACAACCATTCGGCAGTCATCAACCTTTTTCCGGTGATGCAGCGTCATGGTATTTCCTTTTTAATGGTAGCGACATACGGGTTGTTTTACCGGTATTTCATCCGGCTTTGGGAGGTGGATGAATGGCTCGACAAGGTAACCAAGTATTACTTGTGGGGGATGTTTGCGCTTACGGGCATTTTTGGCATTCTGGTTAAATACGAACACGGGCCATTGATGCAGGTCATATTTACAGCCGCCATGTTGTCCATTCTGGTCATCACAATCATTTCAGTGATTGTAATCATCCGGAATTTTCGGACCAATATTCGCGCCCGCATTGTGGTATTTGCATTTATGCCGTTGGCGTTGGCTTTTATTCTCAACCTGTTGCGCAACATCAATGCGTTGCCCAACTATCCGTTTATTCAGTATGCCGTAATGTGGGGTTTTATTCTGGAGGCCCTGATTTTTGCCATCGCCTTTATTCGCTGGCACCGGAACCTGCATACCGATCGTGATGTGTTGCAGTTAAAACTTTCGATGGAGCAACAGGAAAAGTTGCTGGCGGTACAGGCAGCCGAGCAGAAAGTGAAAGACCGGATTGCGCGCGATTTGCACGACGATATCGCGGCATCCATGTCGGGAATTCGAATTTTGAGCAAGGTAGCGCATCAGCAATTTGCCGGCAAGGTTCCCGAGGCGGCGCCCCTGCTGGAACAGATCAGCAAAAGCGCCCAGAGCACCCTGGAAAGTATCAGCGATCTGATCTGGGCGGTAAAACCCCATCCCGATTACCTCAACGATATCGCCGACCGCATGCGCGAATACGCGCAAAAATTCCTCGACGCCAATGATATTGATTACCAGCTCAACATCCCCCGCAACCTGCCGGTTATGGAACTGGATATTGAATCGAGGCGGAATGTGTACCTGATTTTCAAGGAGGCCATCAACAACGCGATGAAGCACAGCCAGTGCACCCAGATGGACATCAGTCTGCTGGCCGATGCTGAAAAAATGACCCTTTTGATTGCTGACAACGGCATCGGTTTTGATCCTGAACAGACCCTGGAGCAAGGCGCCGGTGTGGGTCTGGGCAGCATGCACAAACGCGCCCGCGACATTGGCGGCGAGTTAAAAATCAGTTCCAGGCCCGGCCAGGGAACCCGGGTGGCTTTTGTTTTGCCGGTGAAACGCGATTAATCTTTGCGCGATGCCAGCGATGTCGCTTTTTCGAACAGCCAGCGCCATTCAAATACCCTTTTTTTGGCATGTACTCGCCGGATCATACGTTCGGCGCGTTTTTCATCGCCGGGTGCGGAAGACGCGAGTTGGGAAAGCAGGTTGACAAACTCGACGTTAAGTTTCCGGATTAAATCGGGCAATAATTTGGGTGAAGTTCGACTCAAAAACATTTTGAAGGCATCGAGCCGATAGGGAAACAGGTCGGAATTCAGTTCGTACAAGGCTTTCAGTTCCAGCCGTTTTCCGTGGATGAGATAATCCAGAAAAGGCGAGGTCGCCGGGATAAAATCCAGGCATGCTTCATACTGGCCGATACCGAACAGGTAGATGGCTTTATTCAGGCGGTAGAGATCCCGCGTTTCATTTTCTCCGAGGATGTCTTTTTTGTAGTTTTCGATAAAAAATTCTGCCCATTCAGTATGTTTTGTAAGAACTGCTGCATTCGTTACGGCTAAATAGGTATTGGGATGCAACATACCCTCATAATGCAAATAGCCACGCTTTAAATTGTCTTTATACAAATCAAAAGTTGTTCGGCGAATTTCTTCATTATCCGGG
>JANRLZ010000420.1:0-11289 GCA_033762055.1 Saprospiraceae bacterium | reverse complement strand
CCGTCAATCTTGATGTCCATCTGTGTGCCGGTGATGCCTTTGGAGGTACCGGTCACTTTGAAATCCATATCGCCCAAAGCGTCTTCGTCGCCGAGAATGTCGGAAAGAATGGCGATTCGGCCCTTGTCGTCGGCAATAGCGCCCATCGCGATACCCGCTACCGCCGATTTGATCGGAACACCGCCGTCCATCAAGGCCAGCGAACCGGCGCAAACCGTAGCCATGGATGAGGAGCCGTTTGATTCGAGGATATCGGATACGATACGTACCGTGTACGCGAAATTTTCGGGCATTACTTTGCGGATCGAGCGACCGGCGAGGTTGGCATGGCCCACTTCCCGGCGGCCGGGACCGCGCAGCGGCTTCACTTCGCCGGTGGAATAGGGCGGAAAGTTGTAGTGGAGCAGGAATTTGTCGTCGTGCGGATCGAGGGCATTGTCTATCAGCGCCTGGTCTTGCTTGGTGCCAAGCGTAAGAGAGGTCAGCGATTGAGTTTCGCCCCGGGTGAAGATGGAGGAGCCGTGCGCGGCAGGCAGGTAGTCCACTTCGCACCAGATGGAGCGCACCTGATCGCTTTTGCGGCCGTCGAGGCGTTTGCCATCGCTGAGTACCACATCACGGATGATGTGTTTTTTGATTTTTTCAAAGTAGCGTTCGGCAGTGGCTTTCCACTCTTCCATGGTTTCTTCGCCGAATTCTTCCAGCACTTTAGCCATGGCCGCCTCCTTGATTTCCTCAATTCGGGTTTTGCGCGCGTCTTTATCGCTGGCACTGCGGGCGAGGGCGTAAATATCGTCGCTGATCAGGGCTTCGATGCGCATTTTGAGGGCTTCGTTTTCCGGAATTTCGGGCAGAGGGCGCTTCACGAGCGCTTTTTCGCCCACCAGTTCAGCCAGTTTTTCCTGCGCGGCAATCTGGGTCTTGATGGCGGCGTGCGCTATTTTCATGGCCTCCACCAGATCGGCCTCCTGACATTCGTCGGCTTCGCCTTCCACCATGGTGATGTCGTTTTTGGTGGCGGCGACGATGAAGTCCATATCGGCTTTTTCAAGTGCGGCACGACCGGGGTTGATGACAAATTCGCCATCAATCCGTGCCACCCGTACTTCCGAGAACAATGCTTCGACCGGAATATCACTCACCGCAATAGCAGCCGAGCAAGCCAAACCTGCCAGCGCATCGGGCATGATGTCTTTGTCGGCGGAAATAAGGTTGATAATGACCTGTGTTTCGTTCATGTACCCTTCGGGGAACAGCGGACGCAGGGCGCGGTCAACCAGGCGCGAGATCAGGATTTCATAGTCCGACAAACGTGTTTCGCGGCGAAAGAAATTGCCGGGAATACGCCCTACGGAGGCAAATTTTTCCTGATAATCTACAGAGAGTGGAAAAAAGGGTTGGCCTTCCTTGGCCTTTTTCATACTGACAACCGTGCACAAGAGCATGGTGTTGCCCATACGAACAAGCGCAGAGCCGTCGGCTTGCGCGGCGAGCTTGCCCGTTTCAATCGCGATCTCACGCCCGTCCGGCAGGTTGAACGTGACACGCGTCGGGATTTGCTTTCCCATGTTAAATAAGTAAATTGTGCCCGGGATAGCAGGGATGGGGCGAGATACGCCTGAATGTGCAAGCAAAACGCCTCGAAAGGAAGGAAAAACACTCAAAAACCGAAAAAATCACACAAAGAAGGAACGCCTGCGCGGGTGAAAAGAAGTGCGGCAATACCGGCTGCACCTCCGTTGCTTCTTTGTGTGGGGGAACGTTAATCCCCGTTTTTGGCAAGTTTTTCCCAATTTCCGGGGGCGGTTTTGCATCAAACATTTCCGCTAAAAACCCGGGCGGGTGAACAATATCTGAACGCTCCGAAAAATCCACGGAGCGCGTTTTGCGAAGCTGAATGTCCCCGATAAAGGGGCGGCAGGCGGTGCTTTGACTGGTTTTCGGGATAAGACGGGGTGGAGACAGGATTTACAGTTTTTTCAGTGAGATTGTTTCTCCCTCTTTCAAAACAATCGTTTAAAGAGAGAGCAGACCTGAAAATCCGGCAAATCCTGTCCCAACCCGCCTCGTATTACTTACGCAAGCCGAGTTTTTCGATCAGTGCGCGGTACTTGTAAATGTCTTTTTTCGCGTAGTAAGCCAGAAAGCTTTTGCGCTGACCTACCATCGTAAGCAGTGCACGACGCGTCGCGTGGTCTTTTTTAAACTTGCGGAGGTGATCCGAGAGGCACTCAATGCGGTAGGTAAGCAGGGCTACCTGTACTTCCGTGTTACCGGTGTCGTTGGCGTTTTCGCCGTACTTGCTGACGATTTCAGCAATTTTTTCCTTGTTGTAATAGACTGCCATTTTTTAAAGAAAATGAGATGAAACAACATTTTGGGCGCCATTCCAGGCCCAAAAAGACGCCAAATCGGAATTTCAGAGGGTCAAACGGCAGTTATTGCCTATCCATCCCGTTTTAGCGGGGGCAAAAGTACGGCAATTCGACCTGAAACAACAAAGATTGTTTGCGAAAATTTTGAAAACCAGGGTTATAACGGCTGTTGTTCCAAAGAAAATTTGCGCAGGCGCCTGTTTTACTCCTCGTCCAAATGTTCGGTTAGGCGTTGTACCACTTTGAACTGGCTGAAAAACGTTCGGGCTACCACCCGCAAAACGGTGTACACCGGAATGCCGATCACCATCCCGAGCACGCCGCCGATCTTGGCCGCCGCCAGGGTTACAATAAATATTTCAAGGGGGTGGGCCTGCACGCTTTTTGACATAATCATCGGGCCGATGATGTTGTTGTCCAAGGCCTGAACAATCATAAATGCAGCCGCTACCTTCAGCAACAGGATTCCCGTCAGACTGAAATCAGCATCCAGCTGGGACGACACCGTAATAAACCCGCCGAAAATCATCCCTAAAATGGGCCCGACATACGGAATTACATTAAAAATACCTCCAAACGAGCCGATCAACAGGGCGTTTTCCACCCCCATGATCCACAATATCAGGGTAGTCAGTATCGAAAAAGCCAGCACCTGTATCAACAGGCCGCCAAAATATCGGGTCAGCACCTCACTCGATTCGGTCACCGCTGTTTGCACCTTCTGCTCCTGCTCATCGGGAACGATCGAGTGGATGATATCGGTAAACAGGCGATTGTCCTGCAAAAAGAAAAACAGAATAAAAGTGACCGAGGCAAAAGTGACCACCACATTGCCGGCAAGACCGAGGAAATCACCCAAAAAGTCGCCCACCAGGGTCGGCTTGAACCAGGAACTCAACAATTCCTGTGTTTTGTTGGCCAGCGATTCTCCCGGAGAGAGCAGGCCGATCTGGTGCATTTGCACGTCAAGATTAAAAAAAGCCGGCCGCATTTTTTCGCCCAGCGCCTGGTAGTCCACACTGGCAAGATTGCGCGCCTGCGCTACAATGGTGGGCACAAAAAGCAACAATACCCCCACCATAGCCGCATAAAACGTCAAAATAGTGAGCATTGCCGCACTCGAAGGCCCCATACGATATTTGCCGACCCGCAATTTTTTTCGGTAAAAAACCACCAGCGGCCTGCCGAGCATGGAGAGTACCCATGCAATGAGCACATACGCTACGATGTCGGAAAAATAAAACACCGTCGCAGCCAGCACGGCCAGTCCCAGCAGCCAGAGGAAATTGCGATGAAGGAAGTTCATTCCGGTGTCGAACGTTGGGTGTTGGGAGTGGGGCCGGGTTCGCCTTTGTGGTTTTCCAACTCGGCCAGTTTTTTCTCTAACTCCAATACCCTGCGCTGCAATTCGGGCAGTTTTTTAAATACGATATGCGATTTGATAAAATCGCGGTAGCCAATGGCCGGACTGCCGAAAACAGCGGTATTGGGGGTATCAATGTCGGATGCAAGGCCGCTTTGGGCCTGAATCAGGGTGCCGTCGGCGATTTTGAGGTGGCCAGCAAATCCGGCCTGACCGCCTACTTGCAGGTTTTCGCCCAATTGGGTACTGCCTGCCACCCCCACCTGTGCCGCCAGGACGGTGTTTCGGCCGATCTCGACCCCATGCGCTACATGAATCAGGTTGTCGAGTTTGGCGCCCGAACGTATGATGGTGGCGCCCAGGCTGGCCCGGTCTACGCAAGTGGATGCGCCGATTTCCACATGGTCTTCCAGCACGACCTTTCCTACCTGCGGAATTTTTTTCCAGGTCCGATCGGGCTGCGGAGCAAATCCGAAACCGTCGGCCCCTATCACTGCATTGGCGTGCAGGATACAGTTGTGGCCAATTTCACAATCGAAATGCACCCGAACGCCGGGATAAAGCACGCAGTTGTCGCCAATTCGGGCGTTTCGCCCAACATACACCTGCGGATAAATTTTACAGTTCAGTCCGATCACTGCGCCCTGCTCGATCACGGTGAATGCCCCGACTTCGGTGCCGGCCCCCACTTTCGCTTCTGCATGCACCGCCGCCTGCTCGGAAATGGTCGCACCATTGGTATGGTTGGCCTGGTCAACGACCGAAAGCAATACCGCCAGGGCGGTACGAACATCACCGGTGCGCACCATGGTCGGTTTTACCGGCCCGGCGGGAACAAAATCGTTGCTGACCAGTAATACGGATGCCTCCGTGGTGTACACGTAAGATTCGTATTTGGGGTTGTCGAAAAAGGTGAAATCACCCGTCCGGGCAGTTTCAATAGGAGCGACGCGGGACACCGCTGCATGGGGGTCGCCTTCGACCGTACCGCCTATGTATTGCGCAATTTGCGCGGCAGTCATTGTCATGCCGGATACTGAATGGTCAAAAAATGAGACAAAACGGGTTGGGGCAGTCGGGCAAAGGTAGGAAAGCTTGTTGGTTGTTCCCCAACTCTCGACAGATTGCTGTATTCAGCAGACTGCCTCCGGTCTCCGTCGCACGAGCCCTGCCTACAAGTCTATCAACATTTTTACCGGACAATGATCGGAATGGGCGACTTCATTGAGATGGCGGGCAAAAGAAATATTATCGCGAAGATTGTCGGTAACTGATTGATAGTCAATACGCCATCCTTTGTTGTTGCCACGCGCACCGGCCCTGAAACTCCACCAGCTGTACTCCTTCATATCCGGGTTGAGGTATCGGAAAGCGTCGGTAAAACCTCCGGCGAGCCATTCGCTCATCCAGGCGCGTTCTTCGGGTAAAAAACCCGAACTGTTTTTGTTACCCTTCGGGTCGTGGATGTCAATTTCCTGGTGCGCAATGTTGTAATCGCCCACGACAACCAGCTGCGGGCGCTCCGTGCGCAACCGATTGACCCACCGGGAAAAATCGGCAAGGAATTTCATTTTAAAGTCCTGCCGCACATCGCCGGTCGTGCCGGAAGGGAAGTAACAGTTGAGCAGGGTCCACTCGCCGAAGTCTGTGCGGAGGATGCGCCCTTCGCGGTCATAATCCGGTATGCCGCAACCCGCCACGACGTGGTCGGGGGCAACTTTGGAAAAGGTAGCCGTGCCGCTGTACCCTTTTTTTTCGGCAGAAAACCAGTGATGATGATAGCCCAGCGCCTCCAGTTCAAGCAAGGGCACATCCTCCCGCAACGCCTTGATTTCCTGCAGGCAAATAATATCGGGCTGCTCCGCCGCCAGCCATTCCAGAAAACCTTTGTTGATGGCGGAGCGAATGCCGTTGACGTTGTAGGAAATGATGTTTAACATGGTTCGATTGATTCGAGTGGTTCGAGTGGTTCGAGTGGTTCGATTTCATTTCCGGTGTTGGCGTCCTCGCCAACCACCACGGCGGAGCGCAATTTTAGATAAAATTCTCCTTTCCATTTCCGGTGTTGGCGTCCCCGCCAACCACCACGGTGGAGCGCAATTTTAGATAAAATTCTCCTTTCCATTTCCGGTGTTGGCGTCCCCGCCAACCACCACGGCAGAGCGCAATTTTAGATAAAATTCTCCTTTCCATTTCCGTTGTTGGCGTCCCCGTCAACCACCACGGCGGAGCATAATTTTAGATAAAATTCTCCTTTCAATTTCCGGTGTTGGCGTCCTCGTCAACCACCACGGCAGAGCGCAATTTTAGATAAAACTCTCCTTTCCATTTCCGGTGTTGGCGTCCCCGCCAACCACCACGGCGGAGCGCAATTTTAGATAAAATTCCGTCCATTTACCCTTTAACCTGACGACTATGGCGGCGATGCTGGCAAAGGAAGAACATCAAGCTCCGCCGTAGTTGTTGGCGAGGACGCCAACAACGGACGTGAAGGGACCGCATCTATCATCTTGTAACCCCCGAACTTCAGTCGGGGGAGCTCATGCCATCATCTCCCCCACCCATCTAACATCTTTACAAAACATCCTCATCACATTCCTTTCCGTTGTTGGGGCAAAGGTATACTGTGATTCGTGTGATTTTAGTGATCGCCATCAAAGGATTCTATTGATTTTCAGGGGTTTGTTTTTTGTGCCATGCACAAAACCTCCCGGCGCGAGGTATAAAAACGGTTTCACAGGATGCTGCACGGCGCCGGAGGACGGCGTTTTTGACCGCACCGGTCGGACAACAGAATCTGTCTATATTTGCCCCGACAGCAAAACGAATCCGACCGACATGCCCGCGCCGCTGAAAACATTCGTCATCTACGCCTCCGCCGACCGCGATCTGCACCGGGCGCTCGAACGACAGCTCAAATCGCTGGTTGATAATGGCCTCATCCGGCTGTGGAGCGACAAGGAAATCCTGCCCGGCGAAGTCTGGGACGCCACCATCAAACAGCAACTGCTCGAAGCGGATCTGTTCCTGATGCTGATCTCGGCGGATTTTTTCCATTCCGACTATATCCGCGAAAAGGAATTCGCCGCAGCGCTGCAAAAACTCGAAAACGGCGAGGCCATCGTCATTCCCGTCATCGGACGCGACTGCGACTGGGAAGCCTATCCCGACATTCAAAAACTGCAAGTGCTGCCGCCCGGCGGCGTGGCCGTCACGGACCTCGACCACTGGAAAACGCCCGACAAAGCCTGGGCCGAAGTGGTCCGCGCCATCCGGCGCCGCATCGAAGCCCTGCACAGCGAACAGGCAGAGCGCGAGGATACGGCCCTCCGCACAGAAGAAAAACGCCTCGCCGAAGCCCGGAAAGCCGCCCCTGAACCGCAGGTCAAACGAAATATCCAGATTAGCCTTGCAATATTTGGCTTGCTGACTCTGCTGCTGATCTGGGACACTTTCTTCCGGCCGCCGGAAAAGGCAGAAGGTTCCACCCGATCCTTTGTGCCGTACCATCTGTTGCAGCAGCAGACCAACCCGGACTCCGCCGCCAAAACCGTGGATAAACCTGCCGGCGGGAATACCGGAGAGGCCACAAAGCCTGTCCCCGGCGAAAAAAAAGAGCAGGACTCCGCCGCCATACCCTCAGCCCGGAAATCAGGGCTAGATATGGTTCCGGTCCAGGGCGGCACGTTCACCATGGGAAGCAATGAATACGACGATGAAAAACCGCCCCATCAAGTGAACCTTTCTTCCTTTTCCATCGGGAAATACGAGGTGACCCAGGCCGACTGGTTCGCCATCATGGGCACGCGGCCCTCCTCTTTCGAAAATTGCGACCAGTGCCCCGTGGAAAATGTATCGTGGAACGAGGTGCAGGAATTTTTAAAACGACTGAACAAAAAATACCCCGGCAAAAACTACCGCCTGCCCACCGAAGCCGAATGGGAATATGCCGCCCGGGGCGGCGCAAAGTCAAACGGCTTTGCCTACGCCGGCAGCAACGATCCCGACGAAGTAGCCTGGTTTGGCCCCAATTCCGGCGACAAAACCCGTCCGGTAGGCAGGAAAAAGGCCAACGAACTCGGGCTGTACGACATGAGCGGCAATGTTCTGGAATGGTGTTCGGACTGGCATGGCGGCTACCCTGCCGCCGCGCAAACTAACCCGGCCGGCACGGTGCGTGGCGTCAGCCGCATCCTCCGCGGCGGCTACTGGGGCTACGCCGCCCCGCAGGGCTGCCGCTCTGCGAGCCGCGCCAACGTCGGGCCGGGCTACCGCGACAGCGGCATCGGCTTTCGCCTCGCCCTCTAGTCAGGGGGGGGGGAGCCAGACGGCCTTCCTGAGCGCAAAAAAAACGAGCCAACGGAGCGCCGCGGCGGTGAAGCGAGCAAAATCAAGCATCAATCCCTCCCCAGCGCTTCAAAAACCGCTTCGATTTCGTCGAAGGATTTTACGCCGACCTGCTCTTCTTCGCCGCCCACCAGGCTGAGACCGGCCAGGCCGAAATCGTGCAAGACCGCAGGCCAGTCGCCCGGAGGCCAATCGGCCCGCAACAGCGAGGGTCGAAGGGCAAAAAGCGCTTTCCAGAAGTCCTTTTCTTCGTACAAACGCTTTTTGGTGTAGCCGCTTCCCGAAAAATCAAAAATCCAGTACGCCGCGCCGCCGGCCGTTTTCGCCAGCACGACCGGATCGCAGGACAAGCCTTCCGCATCCACCGCTACCAACAGCAACAAGGGCAATTCCGACAAAATGCCCAGTTCGTCGGCATACGTCGAAAAGGGCGCCTGAACGGCGTCGAGGCCATAAAACCGGGCGGCCTCCACGATGGTAGCGGCAGGGGTTCGGCTGAATTCTCCGACAATTTTCGGGCCTTCCACCCATTCGCGGATGGCTTTCATAAACATCGGATCGAGGTAGCCTTCGGCGCCTTCTTCGAGGTTAAATCCTAAAAAATCCACCTCTTTTGCTGCAAAATAGCGGGCGTCGGTAAGGTGGGAAATACGAGATGCCTGGATAATGTACGACATGGCGCGCAAAGGTATACCCGGATTTCAGTGATTTGCGAGATTTTTCGGATGGATTGAATTGATTT
The DNA here is from genome assembly GCA_033762055.1 of Saprospiraceae bacterium. Classification (GTDB taxonomy): domain Bacteria; phylum Bacteroidota; class Bacteroidia; order Chitinophagales; family Saprospiraceae; genus M3007. The sequence continues at coordinate 2,462 of JANRLZ010000420.1, read as the reverse complement.
TATATGATTTGTCCGACAAGGTTTTCGCAAACCACTTTCTGTTGAGTATAGCAAAAGCTTTGCCCTGCACGACGGAGGCTTTCCGTAGTTTTGCGCCGCAGTTCGGCAAAAGACAATCGCCGGACGCCTCCCGGTTTTGAAACAACGCACCCTCCTTTGGCTCCTGTTTGTCCTCGCGGTCGCCTTCGCCGCCTGGAAACTATACGTCAACAAACAACAACTCAACGCCGAAGCCGAACTTTCCAAAATGACCCGCGCCTTCGTGCCCGTAGAAGTGGTCAGCCCTCAAATGGAAACATTGGCCAACCGCCTCGAGGCCGACGGCATTTTTCTTCCCGCCAAGGAAATGTTTATCATTTCCGAAACCGCCGGACGTGTCCTCGAAATTTTTAAAAACAAGGGCGAATGGGTCAACGAAGGCGAAATCATCGCCAAAGTTGACGACGAACTCCTGCGCATCGAACTTGAAGCCACCCAGGCCAACCTGGCTAAATTGCGCAAAGACAAGGAGCGTCTCACCAACCTCATCGAAGGCGAAGCCGCTCCCAAAAACAAGATCGAAGACATCGAACTGGGCATTCTCGCTGCTGAAGCCAAGGAAAAAGGCCTGAAAAAACAAATTTCAAATACCAGCATCAAAGCGCCCATGACCGGTACGCTCGGACTGCGGTTTATCGAGCGCGGCAGCGTGATCGGTCCGGGCATTCAGGTCGGACAAATGACCAACCTCGAAAAATTGTTCCTGATGGTGAAAGTCACCGAACGCGACGTACTCAACGTCAGAAAAGGGCAATCGGTAAGCGTCAATGCCGATGTTTTTCCCGGACAAAACATACCCGGCAGGGTCACCAATATCGGTTTGCGCGCCGACAATGCATTTACCTACGATGTTGAAATTGAAGTGGTTAATCCAAAAGGAAACCCCTTGCGCGGGGGCATGCACGCCAAGGCATATTTCACTTTCAACGCCAATCGTACCGGCATGACCCTGCCGCGCAAGGTCATTGCCGGCAGCTTGCAGGATCCCAAAATATATGTGGTGCAAGGCGATTCGGTTGCTTATTCGCGTCCCATAACCCTCGGTGGTGTGTACGGCGATAAAATTGAAGTGACATCCGGTGTGACCGAAAACGAGCGGGTGGTATTGACCGGTCAACTGAATCTTTCCGACGGCGCGCGGGTAAACGTGGTAAAATAAGTGCGCAGACATTCCAAGTTTTAAAACTTGGAATGTCCGGAATTCTCTACTTTTGCCGCCGTTTTTTTAAACGGTGCAAGGCTTTTCCGCTGTTTTTCCATGCAATGCCTTGCAGACCAAGTCTAAGAAGTTGTTTGAGTTAATTTGCTGCGGTTGGTCAGCGCAGATTTTTGAGCCAATCAAGGTTTATTTTTGAGGAAATAACGGGTTTTTATTGCTAAAAAAATAACCACAGAGTGGGTCGGAAAGATGCCTGAACAAGCCAGTGAAATTTACTCAAACAACTTCTAAAATTTTCATCATTACAAAATTTAAGAGATGAGTTCTCTGGTTTACCTACTTCCTATTTTCGGTGTCGTAGGCCTCGTTTACATGTTTTTCCTCCAAAAATGGGTGGCTAAACAGGACGCGGGCGACGATAAAATGCAAGGCATTGCCAAAAACATTGCCGAAGGCGCCATGGCCTTCCTCAAGGCGGAATACCGCATCCTCGGTATTTATGTGGTGATTGCCGGCGCCCTGCTCGGCTGGCTCAGCACCCAGGCCGACACGAGTCACCCGCTTATTGTGGTGGCTTTTGTAATCGGCGCATTTTTCTCCGCCCTCGCAGGCAATCTGGGCATGCGTGTGGCCACCAAAGCCAACGTACGCACCACGCAAGCCGCGCGCACCAGCCTCCCGCAAGCCCTGAAAGTTTCTTTCAACGGCGGTTCGGTAATGGGCCTGGGCGTTGCCGGTCTGGCTGTACTCGGCCTGAGCGCGCTTTTCGTCGTGTTTTACACCTATTTTATGAATGGTACCTACGGCCCCAACGGCTATATCGTAATGTCGAGGGTGCTGGAAGTGCTCGCCGGCTTCTCGCTGGGCGCTGAATCCATCGCATTGTTTGCCCGGGTAGGCGGCGGCATCTACACCAAAGCCGCCGACGTAGGCGCCGACCTCGTGGGTAAAGTGGAAGCCGGTATTCCGGAAGACGACCCGCGCAACCCCGCCACCATCGCCGACAACGTGGGCGACAATGTGGGCGACGTGGCAGGCATGGGCGCCGACCTGTTCGGCTCCTATGTGGCAACCGTTCTGGCGGCTATGGTACTGGGTAACTCCGTTATCCGCGACTCCGGCGGTATTCAGGATAATTTTGGCGGCATCGGCCCCATCCTTCTGCCGATCATGATCGCCGGCATCGGCATCCTGCTCTCAATCGTGGGCATGTGGCTTGTACGGGTGAAAGACGACGCCAAAGTGAGCGCCGACACCGTCCAGG
>JANRLZ010000419.1:0-10467 GCA_033762055.1 Saprospiraceae bacterium | reverse complement strand
ATATTCTCGATCAGGGTGGTTCGGCCATTTTGATGTCGCACCTAGGTCGGCCACTGGAGAAACTGAACACCGACGGGACAATCAACAAGCAAAAATTTACGCTGCAACACCTGGTTAAACACCTGCGCAAAAAACTGAAAGCCAAGGTGCATTTTGCCGACGACTGTGTGGGCAAACAGGCGACTAAAAAAGCCGCCGCACTGAAACCTGGCGAAGTGTTGTTGCTCGAAAACACCCGGTTTCATCAGGAAGAGGAAGGCGGCGATGCGGGATTTGCCAAAAAACTGGCCGATCTGGGCGATGTGTACGTCAACGACGCCTTCGGCACCGCTCACCGGGCGCATGCCAGCACCACCATTGTAGCGCAGTATTTTGACAAAGGCAGCAAAACCTTTGGCTTTTTGATGGAGCGTGAAATTGAAAATGCCACCCGCGCCATGCACCAGCCGGCCAAACCGGTGACCTGTGTAACCGGCGGTTCGAAGGTGAGTGATAAAATAATGTTGCTGGAAAAGTTTCTCGATTATGCCGATAATATCCTGATCGGCGGCGCGATGGCCTACACCTTCTTTCTGGCCAAAAAAGGGGCGGTCGGCAACTCGCTGGTAGAGGCCGATAAACTGAAAATTGCCAAAGAGTTTTTGAAAAAAGCCAAGGCTGCCGGGGTCAAAGTGTTGTTACCCAAGGATTCGGTGTGCGCCGACAAATTTGCCGCCGACGCCCGGGTACAGATTTGTCCGAGCAACCAAATTCCCGACGGCTGGATGGGACTGGATATTGGTCCGGCGGCAGCACGTTCATTTGCTTCGGTCATTCGCAAGAGTAAAACGGTAATCTGGAATGGTCCGATGGGGGTATTTGAATTTGAAGCCTTTGCCGGCGGCACCAAAACGGTGGCCAAAGCCTGTGCTTCGGCTACGAAAAAAGGTGCTTTCACCATGGTAGGCGGCGGCGACTCTGTTGCAGCGGTGAACCAATTGAAACTCGCCAAAAAAGTGAGTTTTGTCAGCACCGGCGGCGGCGCCATGCTCGAATTTCTGGAAGGCAAAGAATTGCCCGGCATCCAGGCTATCCGCAGCTGAAGGAAGCCAGAACCTTGATTTTTTTGATGGCAGTAAATTTTTCCCGGAGAAATGTTCTCTTTGGTCTGCAAACGGATTTGACAGCATTTTGGATGTCGGGGCAATGAACCCATGATCCCAGTCGGTACCCTGCCATCCGATGTATCGGTGATGCCGACAATAGTATCGGCCTTTATTTACAGCCTTTCCAGGTTTTTGTAAACCTGGAAAGGCTGTAACCAAATCCTACCCTGCCTCTATTCCTTTACAAATTTTCCGACATAAACGCCATTTGAACCTGCCACTTTTACGAAATAAATCCCGGATGCCAAACGGGCCGTCGAAAGGGTGACGCTGCCGTTATTCTCCGAGAATTCACCGGAAAAGCGCTGCCCGGCTGCATTGAAAACCTCCAGTGTCTGCGGGCGGTCGTCGCCCAGGTCAATGAAGGCTTGATGTTGTACCGGATTGGGAACGATGCGCAACTGCATCGGCGCAATTTCAAAGGCATCACTCAACACCGGATCAAAGCGGGTGCCGCTGTTCAGCACCTGCTTGGTGCTGGTCTCTTTTACAAATGCCAGTACGTACACTTCATTGGCATTCCAATTGCCTGAAAGGTTGAAATTATAATTAAACTCGGCTGCGTTGCCGGCAGTCGGTGGCGTAAAAACATCACCGGCGACGGCTGTGAGCATTTTACGAAAGACATCGCGATGGACCGACTCGCCATTGCCGGTTGGCTGATTGACGGTTTTTTCCAATACGGCCACAAAAATGCGATAGTCGCCCGAAGGAATGTCGCCTACCGCGCGGGCTTTTACATTGACACTCCGGGCATTGCCCGTTCCGGATTCCGTTACCTGCAAATAAAGCGGACTGGTCTGATTGAGGTAGGTTTGCAACTTGGCCTCGGTGAGCAAGGGGTTGGAAGGGGTTTGGAGGGCGCCGTTCAGCACGATGGTAGGAGTGCCCTGCACAGGATACTGGGCCGTCCACTGTGAGTTTTCCGTCGTATTGGCCTGATAAAATACGCAGGACGGATAGGGAAACATCGGATGGATGGAAACGTGATGCACGTCGTCGGCATATTGGGCCTGCGTGATCAGGTTGTAAAACGCCGGATTTCTGTTGGCGCAAACACCGCAGTTAGAATTGGTAAAGTGCTCAATCAGTACATATTTTTTTGCGCCCTGTGCAGACAACGACAGCGCAAACAGCAGAAAAACGAAGTGGGAAATGAGTTTTTGCATGATGTTGAGTAATTATTTAAACATTTTGAACAAAGGTAAGCACCCGCTGTCGAGCGGCTTTTTTTTACTTTTTTAAGTACAGTATTTGTCGCCGGGACAACGATTCCGGCAAACGCCGTATTCTTGCACGCTGAAAAATTACAACAGCACGACATACGCCATCCATCCATCCGTTAAACTATTGGCCAATGTATCTTCTTGCAATGCCTGATTTCGCTTCGAGCGAAGTATGGATCAGTCTGCTCACCCTCACTTTTCTGGAAATCGTACTGGGGGTGGACAATATCATTTTTCTGAGCATCGTCTCGTCCAAATTGCCCTCACACGAACAACCCAAAGCCCGAAACATCGGCTTGATTCTCGCCATGGGGCTGCGCATCGTGCTGCTTTTCGGTCTTACCTGGATCATGGGAATGGATGAGCCCCTGTTTCATGTAGATTTGCCCGGACTGCATGGTGGGCTAACCGGCCAGGGCCTGATCCTGTTACTTGGGGGGGTGTTTTTATTGTATAAAGCCACCACAGAAATTCACCATAAACTGGAAAGTCCGGAAGAAGAAGACGACCCAAAAGTAGGCAAGGGCAAAAAAGCGCTCAACGCCGTTATCCTGCAAATTACCCTCATCAACGTGGTGTTTTCTTTCGACTCCATCCTGACGGCGGTCGGCCTTGCCAACGATCTGGTAGTGATGATTCTTGCCATCGTGGCATCGGTAGTGGTCATGATGGTTTTTTCCGGCCCGGTCAGCAAGTTTGTCAACGAACACCCGACGGTACAAATGCTGGGACTTTCCTTCCTTATCCTCATCGGCTTTTCACTGATAGCCGAAGCCGCCCATCTGGGTCATTTTATCGAAGGCTCCATCCCCAAGGGGTATTTGTATTTCGCCATTTTCTTTTCGCTTTTTGTCGAATTCCTCAATATTCGGATGCGCAAAGCCCAAAAACCGGTACAATTGCACGGTTATGCCAAAACAGCGCAAAAACGCGGACTTTTGGACGATAATTTGCTGGATAACGAATAGGACTATGATGAAACGATTTTTGTTCCTGTTGGCGGCAGTGTGGATTGCCGCCTGTCAAAACCAGTCCAACACCGTGGTGCCAATGCCGTCTGTTGCAACAGTTGCCAATTTTCCCTTTCCGGAATGGGCGCAAAGCGCTGTATTATACGAGTGCAACGTGCGACAGTTCTCGCCTTCCGGTGATTTCGCCGGCGTGCGGGCCCAACTTCCCCGCTTGCGCGATCTGGGTATTGATGTGCTGTGGCTCATGCCCATTCACCCCATCGGCGTTGAACGCAGGAAATTGAACCCCGGCGATCTTGGCAGTCCATATTCCGTACGCGATTATCTGGCCGTGAATCCCGATTTTGGCACAGAAGCCGATTTGAAGGCGCTGGTTGCCGAAGCCCATACACTGGGGCTGAAAGTCATCCTCGACTGGGTACCCAATCACACTTCCTGGGATGCTGAATGGAAAAACAAGCACCCCGAATATTACACCCGATACAATGGCGATTTCACCGTCCCGCTCAACGAACGGGGCGAACCTATTGCCGATTGGAGCGATGTGTGCGACCTGGATTACAAACAACCCGGTTTGCGAAAGGCCATGATTGATGCCATGCAATACTGGCTGCGTCAATGCGATATTGACGGTTTTCGGGTGGATATGGCGGGGCTGGTCCCCAACGATTTCTGGGCGGAAGCGCGACCGGCGCTTGATTCGATCAAGCCCGTGTTTATGTTATCGGAATGGCAGGACGAACCCGGGCATTTCAGTTCCTGTTTCAATGTCAATTACGGCTGGAAATGGAAGGATGTGACCAAAGACATTGCCGCCGGCAAACAAAACGCGCAATCGCTCGATACCCTCCTGCAGTACCTCAATCGGACCTATCCGAAAGGCTATTCCCAATTGTATTTTACCCAAAACCACGACGAGAACTCCTGGAACGGCACGGAAACCGAGCTCTATGGCGCGGCCTCCGATGCGTTCAATGTGCTCGCTTTTACCTGGCAGGGTATGCCCATGTTGTACAACGGACAAGAGGACGGACTTTCGCGGAGGTTATCGTTTTTTGGAAAGGATCCCATTCAATGGGAAAACTTTGAAAAAACGCCGTTTTTTCAGAAACTCTGCGACTTGCGGCACAACAACCGCGCCTTACGGTCCGGCGTACATGGCGGTGCCCTAGAAAAAATTGACACCGACCGTAATGAACAGGTATATGCTTTTACCCGGGAAAAAGAGGGCGACCGGCTGGTCGTTGTTTTGAATCTTAGCGGCAAACCCTGCACGGTTACCTTGCGTCCCGGCGATGCGGTGGTTGCCGGAATCTATCTGAGTGTTTTTGAAGCCAGTACGGTGCAACTCACCAAGGATATGCAACTGAACCTCAAACCCTGGGAATATTTAGTTCTGACCAATAAATAAATGAAGATGCCTTCCAACGGCGACCACCACCATCACCACCGGCTGAGTACAGCCGGATTGTTAATCACACTCGGAATAATTTACGGCGATATCGGCACTTCACCGCTGTACGTGATGAAATCCATCGTTGGAGAGGGGTTGGTCGATCGTGAAACCATTTTGGGGGCTGTTTCATTGGTGTTCTGGACCCTCACTATTCAGACCTCCTTCAAGTATATCGGTCTGGTGCTTCGCGCCGACAACAATGGCGAAGGCGGCATTTTTTCTCTTTACACCCTGGTACGACGGCGCAAGCGCTGGCTCCTGTTTCCGGCCATGATCGGGGGCTGCGCGGTTTTGTCGGAAGGCATGATAACTCCGCCTATAACCGTTTCGGCGGCAATTGAAAGCCTCGCTTCGGTGCCGGCACTGCAAGATTTTCATTTGCCCACGGTTTATATTACACTGGGCATTATCTCCGCATTGTTTGTTTTCCAACAATTTGGCACGGCTGCGGTGGGCAAGTTTTTCGGGCCAATTATGCTGGTCTGGTTTTCCATGCTGGGAGTATTGGGATTAATGTCGCTTTCCAACGACTGGACGGTCTTGCGCGCTTTGAGTCCGGTGTACGCCATTCAAATTTTGATGCATCATCCGCATGCGCTGGTGCTGATGGGGGCCGTTTTTTTATGTACCACCGGCGCAGAGGCCTTGTATGCCGATCTGGGGCATTGCGGTAAAATGAACATTCGTGTCAGTTGGATTTTTGTAAAAACCTGTCTTTTGCTCAACTATCTGGGTCAGGCGGTTTGGTGTTTAAAATATGAGGGACAAACACTGCCCACTTTTCAGGCATTGGTACACGGCGAGTCGGTGGCGCAATATGTCAATCCGTTTTACGGGGTCATGCCCGATTTCTTTTTGCCGTTTGGGATTGCAATCGCCACCCTGGCTGCAATTATCGCCAGTCAGGCGATGATTTCCGGTTCATTTACCTTGGTGAGCGAGGCCATTCGACTGGGTTTGCTGCCCAAACTCACGGTCATTTTCCCCTCCCAAATGAAAGGTCAGTTGTATGTGCCGGCCGTCAATACCCTTTTGTGGGCGGGTTGTATTTTCGTTACCATTTATTTTCAGGAAAGTGCGCGCATGGAGGCGGCTTATGGGTTGTCGGTCACGCTGACCATGCTGATGTCCACCATATTGTTGTCAAACTATTTTGTGTTTCACCGGATCAAACCCCTGTATGTATGGGCATTTTTAATTTGGTACCTGTGTTTTGAGGGCGCTTTTTTTGCCGCCAATTTATTGAAATTTGCCGAAGGCGGTTTTATTACCGTCTTTATTGCTTCGTTGTTGTTCGGTTTGATGTTTGTATGGGTGCAGGCCAAAAAAATCAAAAACCGTTACATCCAGAACGTCAAAATCAACGATTACATAGACCAGTTGATACAGTTGGGTAGCGACGACGATGTGCCCAAATGCGCCACCAACCTGGTATTTCTCAGCAGTGCCAAGTCTCCCAAAAAAGTGGAGGAAAAAATTCTCTATTCTATCTTGCAAACCCAGCCCAAACGCGCAGATATATACTGGTTTGTGCACATTGAGACTACTGATGAGCCTTACACGATGGAGTACAAAGTGAACATGATCGCACGCGACGATCTGTACAAGGTCAATTTCCGGCTGGGCTTCCGGGTTGAGCAACGGATGAACCTGTTTCTGCGAAAAGTAGTGGAAGACCTGATGGAAAACGACGAGTTGCGCATCTACTCCCGTTACCATGTCGGTCACGGTGAAATTGCTACCGGCGACTTTAAATTCGTCCTGATTCAGGAGTTTCTATCGCACGAGAACGACCTGCCGGTGCTGGAGCAAGCGGTTATGCGTATCTATCTGGCTGTAAAAAGCGTGACGGCATCGCCGCAAAACTGGTTTGGTCTGGACAGCGATTCGGTGGAAATTGAACAGGTGCCTCTGGTGTTGCGACGGGTAAAAGACCTGCAACTAAAACGAATCATGTAGGTACTATTACCAGCCTTTTACCTTGTTTATTTTGCCATCTTCACCGAAATATTCACGGGAAGCTTTGTTGTACGCGATGGCAGCTTCTTCTGCTGTATCGAACATCCCGATATGGATGGCCTTGCCTTGCACGGAAATCACTGCTCTGAAACGCCGATGTTCGCGGTACACCCCGGTGTAACCGGTGTTGCTGCTGGTTTTTCGCATTCGACTGGCTGTTGCACGGGAGCGGTAGACCAGATTTTCGAGGCGGCAATCCAGCTTGTCGCCGTTTTTTGCACCAACAAGTCGCTTTTCCTTGCTTTTTTGCTGCAGAAGGAATTTTTCGGCAATCAGTTTGTGTAGGTAAATGGTTTGAGTTTTAAAACCGCCTTCGGCTTGTCGGGCCGTCTTCTGGAACACAACGCATCCGCTGGAATGCATCCGAAGGTTGTCTAAAAGTTGAAGGGGAGCCAGCATCGGATCGGTTTTGATCCATTGATACACATGGTCGTCCAACAGAACATGCGCATCCGCATTCTTTAATTTGATTTTGTGCGCCATGGTTAGATTGTTTTTTCAAACCGGACTGGTACGAGCAGCGCCGGTTCTTAGTAAACTGACACAAGAGAATTGCACTATCAAGGCTTCAATGCGATCAGGATTAAGAGCTTGCTCTAAAAAATACTCAAACCAAAGGTCAGGACATAAAAATTCGGGCAAACGACTGAGTCGTACACACGATGATAACAATACAGAAGCAGGAACTGCAAAGGCGCATACCCGTGCTTTCATCCAATTGAAAGTCAACGTATTATAAAGCGCCGGAAATTGAAGTCGCTTGAAAACTGTAGAATTCTTCGTTCTTTAATGACCGGAGCTTATAAGAGATGGCCTTCAGTAGATAAAATTCCGGACGTGCTTAAACTTTGGTTGCTCGAAGAAAAGGTAGAACGGAGTATTTGCAGCGAAAACACAGAAATCGGTTCAAATGTAGGAAGATATTATTTGTTACGCAAGATTTTTTTAAAAATATTATTAACTGGAATGATCGGCCACAATCCGCCACTTGCCTGCCATTTTGCGCCAAAGCAAGGTGAAATGGCCACTCAGGTCGCCTTTTTCACGGGTTAGATGCCATTTCCCAATCACAAATGCGCTGCGGCGAGACAGTTTCTCTACCGATAGGACGGTGAATTTCAGCGTACCCATTGTTGCACGGTCCGGGTAAGATTTTTTGTAGTTGTCGAGTGTTTGCTGCCAGCCGTATGTCAGTCCGCGTGAACCGATAAACCGCAGACTATCCGAATGCCAATAACCCGCCATAAATGCCGATAAATCACCTTGGTTCCAGGCCCGTTCCTGTTCGGCCATAATCTTTCGGATGGCCCGATGATCGGCGCTTTGACCCCTCAGGATGGCGCTGGTGAGCAAAAGCAGCAAGCAGATGGTGTAACGCATATATTATTTTGATTGTAACAAACTTGTATGCAGCAAAGATAAGCGGCGATGGTTCCATACTTTCCTTTCCTTTGCACCGTTTTCTGCAACTATAAACGATTCATTAACCCAGCTCCCTTTCATGCGCGCTCCTTTCGCCATCTTGTTGTTTTCGATTTACAGTTTCTCCCCTGCCCTGCTGGCGCAAAAACCGGCCGACCCCAAGGTCGTCACCGCAACCGTTCTTCTGCACAGCAAAACCACACCGGATGAAAAAGCCCTGCTACAGTCACTTAAAAATACCTGGAAAGTTAAAGTTGAAGGTGAAAAATCGGCTGATAAAACGCTGGTTTTCAACACTTCAGGTGGCGCCACTGTCATGATCGCCTATCTCGATTACCCTGCGGCCCCCGATGAAGTAGGCGCTGCTGCGCGGCTTTCCTGGTTGTGGCAAGGCGCCCAGACTGAAACAGGAAAACATCAGGCCCAGGTGATTATTTCTGTTATAGGTACGGAAAATCAAACGCTTGAATTGTATAAGATCCTGACACAAAGTGTGGCCGCCACCCTCGAAAACAGCCGCGCAGCCGGCGTATTTATGAGCAGTCAGTATCTGCTGCTCAGCAAGGATTATTTCCTCGCCGCAGCGCGAAACATGGTGCAAAACCAAACCATCCCGCTGTATTGCTGGGTTTACTTCGGACGACCGGGCGGCAGCAACGGTTTTACCTACGGCTTACAGGAATTCGGGATGTCTGAACTGGAAATTGTCAATTCTGCCCGTACGGAAGCCGAGGTGCATTCCACCTTGTACGATGCCGCAATGTCGTTGGTAAAATATAATACCCGTTTGCAGGACGGTCAGGCAGTTACCACCGAGGAAGGCGCCAAAATACCGGTCAAATTGGCGCCCGGAACCCATTTAACCGAACAAAAAGTGCTTAAACTGGAGTTTTAAATCATGCGTATCATTGGAACAATCGAACATCCGCAACTGAAAATCAGCGTGTTCCGGATGGACAACCGCAGCACCGTTAAATTTGAAAATACGCGTTATGAACAAACCTTCAAACTTGGCGACGACGAAAGATTTGCCACCGTCGAGGGGGTACAGCGCTGGGCCGACGCCCACTTGATACAAACTGTACTCGAAGGATTTCAGATCATGCACCGCGCCCATCTTGAAGCGCAGGCCCGTAATTTTCCGGCAACGAACGAGGAGATATTTGAAGAGATCATTTAATAAAACTTCCCCTGATACCGCTACATCTCCAACAAATCAGGACGACGAAGGCGGGTGCGTTCGAGACTCTGCTCGTAGCGCCATTCGTTGATGTTTTTTTCGTGACCCGATAACAAGACTTCAGGAACGGTCATTCCTTCCCATTCTGCCGGACGCGTGTACACCGGCGGCGCAAGCAGACGGTCCTGAAAACTATCAAACAACGCCGATGTTTCGTCGTTCAGCACACCGGGAATCAACCGACCGATGGCGTCCACCAACACCGCCGCTGCCAGTTCCCCGCCCGACAACACATAGTCGCCAATGCTAATCTCCAGGGTTACGTATTTCTGCCGGATACGATCGTCTATTCCCTTATAGTGGCCGCAGATGATGAGCAGATTTTCTTTCATACTCAACGTATTGCATTGTTGTTGTTCCAGTCTCAGACCATCCGGTGTGGTATAAATGATTTCATCGTAGCGCCGTTCGGCAAGCAGGTTTTCGATACAAGCTGCCAGCGGCTCGGGTTTCATTACCATGCCCGCACCACCGCCAAACTGGTAGTCGTCTACTTGTTTGTGCCGGCCTAACCCGTAGTCGCGCAGGTTATGCAACTTGACTTCGAGCAAACCCTTGTCTCTGGCCCGTTGCATAATGGAATGGTTGAGCGGGCTCTCCAGCAATTCCGGTAATACCGTGATAATGTCAAAACGCATAAGGATTCAAAAACGCAAAGGTCGCATATTCGGTTGAAAAGGCGCAATTTCGGGCAAATCGTCGGCAAGTTGGCGTCGGCAACGCAAGGTGTTCTACTTTCGCGGCACGGATTCAAACTATCCTGTCTACATACACTACACTGCATACGCCATGTCACAACTACCGTGCAACTGGGTTATTTTCCTGGTATTTACCGCCATCCTGGCTTGCCAAAACGCACCCAAAGAAACAGCCGCCTCTGCCTTACCGCCTATTGATTCGCTTTTTGCACAATACCATCGGGAACGCCTGCCTCTTTTCCCCATAGAAGCCACCATGGCCGGAGACACACGTTATAATGACCTCCTGC
>JANRLZ010000418.1:0-3150 GCA_033762055.1 Saprospiraceae bacterium | reverse complement strand
TATTCGAATACCTCACCCTGCACACCCAACGCCACCTCCTCCACATAGAAAAGATGATGAATGATGAATGATGAATGATGAATATTAGCAGGCCCAAAAAAAATTCATCATTCATCATTTATCATTCATCATTCATCATCTTTTCTATGTGGAGGAGGTGGCGTTGGGTGTGCAGGGTGAGGTATTCGAATAGATCGCCTGAAAGAAATGCGTAGAGGCTCCAGCGCATGGGTTTTACTTTGGCGCGGTTGAGATCTACTTCCTGCGCCTGTTTGACCAAACGCAAAAGCAGTTCTATATTGATAAGAAATGCTTTCAATTCGTGTTCCCGAACAGTAAGCGTGCGTTTTGGATCAATGTTTTTGGGACTGCGCCGCGGATTTACATCCATATATACCGGGTCGGCTGATCGGATGGCGCGACGGCCCAGCCAGTTGGATCGTCGTTCTGTATCCTGGCGCCATTGCCGGGCTTTGGCCTTGTGAAGCGCCAATTCAATACGGGGCAGGTAATAATCAAATTGTGCGTTGAGGTGCGCAAAATGATCCAAAATATTCCACTTGTCGGGCTTTGTGCGCAACAGGAGCGCTTCTTTAGGGCGTTCTGCAAAACCGGTTCGCACCCGTTTCAATATGTCGGAAAGGTCATTTTCTAATCGCGCAAGCAGCTCGGATTGACTCATGTTGTTTTTCGTTTGAAGCGTAGGGCCGCAAAGATAATCGCGCCCGCATCTCGCTTGTCATGTTCTCAATTTACTTTCCCTAAAAAAGCCGCATCCACTTGGATCAGCAAGCTGTACCCGAGGGTGAGCAATTCGATTTGTAGTTGTCGTTTGCTTTCCGCCTTCACTACACGGCCTTTTAAACCGGCAAGGTTACCCGCATTTATTTCAACGATTTCCCCTTCGGAAAAACTGCCGGACATTACCTCGATTTCCAGTCCCTCTTCCAGGGTAATGCGTCGCAACAGATTGATTTCTTCTTCCGGAATTGCACGCAAATCCTTGTTGAACCGGACAAAGCCGGTAACGTGCTCGGTTTCCAGTACCGGCAGGTACTGTGATTTGGTGATTTGAACAAAGACATAACAGTTGATAAGCGGCTTTTCCACCGTGCGTTTGCTGCGGCTGTAACGCCTTACCCATTTTTGAAGGGGCAGGTAAGCATGAATGCCTTTTTTACCCAGCGCACGCCACACAAATTTTTCGCTCTTCGACCGGGTGCGAATGGCAAACCAGTGCGGTTCGCTTTCGTGCAGGTGGTTGACGGGCTGACCCATGGGTGCTTTTTGTTCGCTGGCTGTCTTACTTTTCACGCAATCCGTTTAAAAAATACATTTCGATTTCGCCCTTGTTTTTTGCAGCAATTCTTCCGCGGAATTCACAATCAAAATCGGCGCGCAGCAGGTGGTAGGTAGCGCCGCTCAGGTTGATTTTCCCTGGTTCGCTGCCGCTTTCCATGCGCGAGGCAGTATTGACGGTATCGCCCCAGATATCATAGGCAAATTTCTTAACGCCGACGATACCGGCCACCACCGGTCCGCTGTGCAGCCCTATCCGGATGTCAAATCCGGTTCTGGAGCGGGTGTAGGATTGAATTTCCAGGGCAGCCATCGCTGCCTTGCGGGCATGTTCCGGGTCGGGTACGGGCAATCCGGAAACGGCCATATAGGCGTCTCCGATTGTTTTTATCTTCTCCAGACCATATCGTTCAATGATTTCGTCGAATGCTTTAAAATTCAGATGTAATTCGCTCACCAACTCCTGGGGTGTCAGTTTTTCAGAAATGCTCGTAAAGTCAACAAAATCAGTAAACAATACGGTGACGGCATCAAATTGCCGGGCGGCAGCGCGGCCTTGCTCCTTGAGTTCGCCGGCCACTTCGGCCGGCAAAATATTGAGCAACAAAGCGTCGGACTTTTGTTTTTCCGTCTGGATGATCCGATTGGAACGGCGTTGGTTGAGGAAGTTCCGAAATATAAAAAACGAAAGCAGGGAGAGCAGGCCAATACCGGCAAAATAAAACAAGGATTGCGTTTTTCGGGATTGTATCTCCTTGTCCTTCAATTCAATTTGCGTCTGCTGCAGACTTACCTGCGTGGCTTGCAGGCGTTTTTCTTTTTCGGCCAGACTGAGTTGTTCTTCCTTTTCCCGGATGAGGCTTTGTTCAAACTGCAAGTCGGCCTGCGATTTGAGATAGGCCAGGCGTTGCAATTCCTTTTCCTTGTTGGCCAGGTTGATGGCGATTTCCTTGATTTGCAGTTCCTGCTGCTGTTTGGCAGCGAGCAGAATTTGTTGTTGCAGCTTGGCGTCGGTTATTATTTGTTGCTGGCGGAGCGAATCTTCTTTTTTCCCGAATTCAAACTGAAGAATCTTGCGGGTCACTTCATTTTGCTTTTCGGCATTATTCGCGCTGTCGCGCAGCATGATGTACTGTTGATAGGCATGGTATGCACTGTCGAACTGTTCAGTTGCCTCATAAATCATGGAAAGATGCAGCCAGGCGGCGCTCGACGTGTTCAGGTCGCCCACCTGCCGGGCGGTAGCCAGTCCTCTGTATTCAAATTTAAGCGCTTCCGGGTAATTTTTTTGCAGCAAATGCACCTTGCCGATGCTCGTGTAATTGAATGCCAGCCCTTTTTTTTCGTCAATTTTTTCCGAAATTTCGATGGCGCGTTCATGGTAACGAATGGCAGAAGGGTAGTCGCCCAGTTCGATATATACGTTTCCAATATTGCCTAAATTATTGGCAATTCGCGCCTGGTTGCCGAGTTGTTCATTGATTTTCAGGGCGCGTTGTTTGTATTCCAGTGCTTGCTGAAAGTTGCCCAGTTGGGTGTAGGCATTGCCGATATTCACCAGATTGCCGGCAATATTTTGCTGGTTGCCGATGCGTTCGCTGATTTCCAGCGCTTTTTCAAAATAGGCAATGGCTTTGGGGTAGTCGTGCAGTTCGCTGTAAATATTGCCGATATTGCCCTGTATGTTGGCAATGCTCTGTCGGTTGCCGGTTTTTTCATTGATTTCCAACGTTTTCTGGTAATATTCCAGGGCGCGGGGATAGTCGAAAATGGAAAAATAAACCAGTCCGATATTGTTGTAATTATTTCCTACGGCCTGAACATTACCCAGGCGCTGGTTGATGTCGAGCG
>JANRLZ010000417.1:0-13999 GCA_033762055.1 Saprospiraceae bacterium | reverse complement strand
GGTACCCAGCACATTGTCGCGCGTGGCTTCTTCATCAATCAGCACCCGCACCTGATCGTCGGGCAATGCGCCACCCTCGAGGCTTTTCAGGAAAGCGTAAAAACGATAGGCGTCGTCGTCGGTATAACGCAGTACCGGCATGTGGTCGTAAGAGGCTACGCCTACAACCAGCGCCCAGACTTTTGATTGGGGGATTTCAACCGGAGGAGGCGCAGGCTTTTCCTTAACCGCTACCGCTTCGTAATCGGCAGGAGGGTTGGCGCCGAGAAATTCGCCGCTGCGCCAGTAGCCGGCAACCACCGTGTTGTCGCGCAGGGTGAGTGTACCTTGTCCGTAAAACGCGCCATCGCGCCATTCGCCTTCGTAACGATCACCGTTGGCATAATCGCAGACACCGTGGCCATGCGGCATGCCGTTTTGGAAAGTTCCGATGTATTTGGCGGCGCCTTCTTTGTAAACGTACGTGCCTTCACCGCTTTGGCAATCGCCGGAAACGCACCCTACTTTGCCACTTTGTGCAAGATTCTGCCCCAGAAATTCACCTTGTTTCCAGGCGCCGTTTTCTTCTGCCCCTGTTTCCTTTACAAAACGGGTGCCTTGTCCGTCGGGATAATTTTCCTTGAAATCGCCCACGTATTTATCGCCGTTGGCAAAGTAAAATGTACCCGCACCGTCAAATTTTCCATTTTCAAAATTGCCTTCATACTTACTGCCGTCAGGATAGGCAAACACGCCTTGTCCGCTTCGGCAATCGCCGGAAAGACAGCCCGACTGGATATTGGTGCCATCATCGGCGCGTTCTTCTTTTTTCTTGGCGATGTATTCGGCAAGTACGGTACCGTTTTCATCTACCGGTTTCCCCTTGAGCCACAAGCCGGTACGGGTTGTGCCGTCGGAATAGGTTTTCGTGCCTTTCCCTTCAGGATACCGGTTTTTCCATTCGCCGCTGTATTTACTGCCGTTGGTGTAGTAGCATACGCCCACGCCGTGGATTTCGCCGTCTTTAAAATCGCCAATATATTTTGCGCCGGAGGGAAAAATATAGGTGCCGCGCCCGTTTTTACAATCGCCTGAAACGCATTGGGCGTGCAAATTTTGGAGTAAAAAAAGCGAGGTAACGAAAAACAGAAAGATGCGCTGAAGCATATTGTCGGTAAAATAGTCTGAAAGTGAACCTGAAAAGGAGAACAACAGGTCTTGAATTGCGCGTATTAACTTTTACGCGGTGGATTTATTGCCTTTTTGCAATCGGCAAAGATGCAGGTATCGGCGGTTTATTCCAAAGTCCGCTACTTTCGCGGCATGAAAAGATACCTTGATTTCTCTGTTCCCGTTATGGTTACGGCGGGATTTGTCCTTTTTCTCCTTTTTTCCGCCATGACTACCGAAGCGCAGCCCAATTACCTTCCATTTCGCCAGCCACTCGCCACCGGCGCCTGGGAATTCAGGCAAGCCAATACACCCGACTGGAAACCGACGAAGATTCCGGTAAGTGTGCATACGGCCCTGCTGCAAAACGGTATGATTGAAGACCCGTTTTGGCGCGACAACGAAGAAAAACTGCAATGGATTGAAAAGGAAGACTGGGAGTTTCAGACCACTTTTGATGTAAGTGCAGAAGTGCTGGCAAAAAAACATGTTGAACTCATCTTCAAAGGTTTGGATACGTATGCTTCGGTGTACCTGAATGATACGCTGATCCTGGAGACCGACAATATGTTTCGCCGCTGGCAGGTGGATGCAAAACGCCTTTTAAAACCTGCCGGCAACAAGCTGCATATTTACTTCGAAAGTCCGCTGAAAAAAACCGATGCCGCCTGGAAAGCCCTGGGGTATGAATTGCCCGGCGGTCAGCGTACAATGACCCGCAAGGCACAATTTCACTACGGTTGGGACTGGGGGCCGCGTTTTGTGGGTTGCGGGATTTTGCAAAAACCCGAACTTATCGCCTGGGACGAGGTCGTGTTTGAGAATGTTTTTATCACCGCACAAAGCATTACGCCTGAGCGGGCGCGCATGGTAGCCCGTTTCCGCTATCGCTCGGATGTGAAAATGCCGGTAACTGTATTCTTCAAAGAAGGGAAACGGAAATCCATCGAAGACCGCGTGTTATGGCCGGGCGTGCACACCGATTCGGTGACCTTTGATGTAGAAAACCCCAAACTCTGGTGGTGCGCCGGCATGGGCGAGCCAGCGTTGTACGACTTTGTCGTTGAAATAAAAAAAGGCGTCCAATTAATCGAGAAACAAGAGGTAAGGGCTGGTATCCGCAGCGTGGAACTTGTAACGGAAAAAGACGCCAAAGGGGAAACCTTCTACTTCCGTCTCAACGGAAAACCGGTTTTTGCCAAAGGCGCAAATTATATTCCGCAGGATATTTTTCAAGACAGGGTGGATCCGGCCCGCACCAAAAAACTGCTCGATGATGTGGTAGATGCCAATATGAACATGCTCCGCGTGTGGGGGGGCGGTATTTATGAAGACGAAACATTTTACCAACTCTGCGACGCCCGCGGCATCCTGGTGTGGCAGGATTTTATGTACGCCTGCGCCCTGTATCCGGGCAACGGCCGCTTCCTGAAAACCGCCGCGTTTGAAGCGCTTGAGCAATTGGAGCGACTGCGCCAGCATCCCTGTATCGCCCTGTGGTGCGGCAACAACGAAAACAACGAAGCCTGGCACAACTGGGGCTGGCAAATGCAATTCAACGAAGCCCAGCGCACCCAACTCTGGCGCGAATACCAGTTGCTTTTTAACGACATCCTGCGCACCTATGTGGAAAACAACGCCGGTGGCGTAGCCTACTGGGAAAGCTCGCCACGCTACGGCCGCGCCAACCCCAAATCGCATACCGAAGGCGATTCGCACTATTGGGGAGTGTGGCACGACGAGGAGCCTTTTGAAATTCTGAACAAAAAAGTGCCGCGTTTTATGAGCGAATACGGTTTTCAAAGTTTCCCGGAATGGCGCACCATCCAGTCGTTTACCGAACCCGCCGACCGCGAACTGGAGAGCAAGGTGATGCTGCTGCACCAGAAACACCCGCGCGGCAACGCCCTCATCGCCGAATACATGAAACGCGATTACCGGACACCTAAAAATTTTGAGGATTTCGTGTACGTCAGCCAACTCCTCCAGGCCGAAGGCATGCGCGTCGGATTTGAGGCGCAACGCCGCAACAAACCCTACTGTATGGGCACGCTCTACTGGCAGCTCAACGATGTATGGCCGGTAGCCTCCTGGAGCAGCATTGACTACCACGGTCGCTGGAAAGCCCTGCATTACTACACCCGTGATGCCTTCAAGCCGGTGGCAGCCCTGCCGTTGCTGGAAGACAACCAGTTGAAAATTTATGGTGTAAACGACCTGGCCGACAGTGTCCAAGTGACCCTCAACCTGCGTGCCTACACCTTCAGTGGCGACAATCTGATGACGTTCAGTCTGCCCGGCCTTGCGCTTTCTCCTGATTCGAGCAAACTGCTGTGGCAGGGCGCCTTGAAAACTGTACTCGACGGCAAAAAGCCGGAAAATTGTGTGGTGGAAATTGTTTTAAACGATGCTGCCGGCACGCAAGAACTGAGCCGCCGCTTGTTTTACCCGGTTTCACCCAAAAAAATGAATTTACCCAAACCGGGTTTGAAAATCACCCAGGTAGAAAAAGCGGAGGGAGGCTACCTCCTTTCACTGCAAACCGATGGCAAGTTGGCCAAAAATGTGTACCTGCAAACCGAGGAAGCCGGTTTTTTCTCCAACAACTATTTTGATTTATTGCCAAACGAACGCGTCAAAATCCTGTTCAAAACCGATCGCGTTTTAACCCAGCCGGAAAAGGCTTTTCGTGTAAAAAGTCTGATAGATGCGGTTGAATGAGCGTAAAAACATGATAGCACGCGGCACTTTTTTTCGACTTCAAAATCCCTGGCTCTGGTTGGCGTTCGGGTTGGCCATCGTTTTATTGCGCGGCCTTTTTCTCGATGTCATGGATGTGGACGCCTCGCAGTATGCCTCGATTTCGATGGAAATGCTGCAAAACGGCCGATGGCTACAGGTGCAGCATCGGGGCGCCGATTACCTCGACAAACCACCGCTGTTGTTCTGGTTATCAGCGGGTTCGTTTGGACTGTTCGGACTGAGCAACTGGGCGTACAAGCTGCCTTCCTTTTTGGCGGCACTGGCGGGCGTGTGGGCCACCTATCGGTTTACCCTGCTTTATTACGACGCGAAAACAGCGCATCGGGCAGCATTCGTTCTTGCCTCTTCGCTGGGCTTTGTTTTGCTCTGCAACGACGTGCGTACCGATACCCTGCTGCTCGGGTTCAGCGCCTGCGCCGTGTGGCAACTGGCTGAATATCTTGAATTTAAACGCTGGAAAAACCTCCTCGCCGGCTTTGTATGCATCGGCATGGCCATGCTGGCCAAAGGCCCCATCGGGTTGGTAATGCCGGCATTGGCCGTGGGCAGTCATTTGTTGTGGCGCCGCGACTGGCGGGGTATTTTTCAATGGCAATGGCTGGTCGGGTTATTGGCAACAACACTTGTGCTGCTCCCGATGTGTTGGGGCTTGTGGCAGCAATTTGATTTGCATCCGGAAAAACTGGTCAATGAGCGGCATGGCGTGTCGGGCCTGCGATTTTACTTTTGGGAGCAAAGTTTTGGGCGCATCACCGGCGAAAATGTGTGGAAAAACGACACTTCCGGGTTTTATTTTGTACATGTTTACTTGTGGGCTTTTTTGCCCTGGTGCCTGTTGTTGCCCGGGGCGCTGTTACAATCCATTCGCCAAAAAGTGACCCGGTTCTGGTTGCCGGGGGCGAATGAAGCCTATTCGCTCGGCGGTTTTTTACTCACATTTATTGCCTTGTCGCAGTCGCAATACAAGTTGCCGCATTACATTTTTATCACGCTGCCCTGGGCGGCGGTGCTGGTGGCGGCGCGCTTGCAAACAGTGGAAAAAATGCGCTGGGCGGCTTTGTATGTCGCCGGCGGAGCGGCTTTGTCCATCGCTTTTATCACGCTGTTTTATGTGTTCCCGGGTCATTTTTTCATGCAGGTCATCACGATAGCCGGGACGACCGTTTTGCTGTGGCGTATTCTCCGGCAGCCTTTTCCGGCGCAAGCCGATGTATTGGTACAGCGGGGTGTGGCCGTGGCGCTCATTTTTGGCGTGGTATTGAATTTTCATTTTTACCCCTGCTTGTTGCCTTACCAAAGCACCACGCAGGTGGCCGCATTTGCGCGCAGTAAAAACATTCCGCCGGAAAAAATGTATTTCTTCCGGCGGGGCGGTCATGCGCTCGATTTTTACAACAGCGATATACTGGAAAGCATCGGCGCGCCGGAAGAAGCCGCTCAAAAAGCCCGCGAACGGGGAGAAATCTGGATTTTTACGACAACAGAAGGAAAAATGGAACTGGAAAATGCCGGTCTGCAACTCCAGATGGAAGGGCGGTTTCCGGATTTTCATGTTTCCCTGTTAAAACCCAAATTTTTGAACCCAGATACCCGTTCGGAGGTTTTGAGAGAAATGTATTTGTTGAAATTGATTCGGAATTAGGCGGAAAACAAAATTTCCAAACGTTGTTTTTAAAACCTTTCAAAAATCAATTTTTTTACAAAATCTTACGTCGGAAAAAACAATCACAGCAACATGGAAAAACCCTGGCTTCAGCACTATCCGGCAGGCGTTCCTGCCAATATTGACCCCGACCAATACTCCCGTGTCATTGACATGGTAGAGGAATCGTTTAAAAAATTTGCCGACCAGCCCGCGTTTGTTTTTATGGGTAAAACCATGACCTTCCGCGAACTGGACGAGAAAAGCGCAGCGTTTGGCGCTTATCTGCGCTCACGCGGACTGGAACCCGGCGATCGGGTGGCACTGATGATGCCCAATTTGTTGCAATATCCGATTGCGATGTTTGGCGTATTGCGGGCGGGATTGATTCTGGTAAACACCAACCCGTTGTACACGCCACGGGAAATGAAACACCAGTTTGTGGATTCCGGCGCGAAGGCCATCCTGATTGCGGAGAATTTTGCCGCCAATTTGCAACAGATCATTGGCGAGACGCAGATCAAAACCGTGATTGTAACCTCCATCGGCGAGATGCTGGGCCTGAAAGGAAAAATCGTCAACTTCGTGGTGCGCCGCGTCAAAAAAATGGTGCCGAAGTACGAATTACCCAATACGGTTTGTTTTCTGGAAACCCTTAAACAAGGCAAAAAATTCACCCTGCAACCCTTCCAGGGCGGTCCTGACGACACCATTGCCCTGCAATATACCGGCGGCACTACCGGCGTGTCGAAAGGCACGATGCTGACCAACCGCAACCTGTTGGCCAACATGATGCAAATCCGCGCCTGGCTCATGCCCGTTTTGAAAGGGCAGGAAAATGAATCGGTTCGCAGCCTTTGCGCCCTGCCCTTGTACCACATTTTTTCCTTTACGGTCAACTGCCTGGCATTTATGAGTATAGGCGCCTGCAATATTTTGATCGTCAATGCCCGCGATTTACCGGCGCTGATCAAGGAATGGCGCAAACACGACCCGCATATTATACCGGGGGTCAATACCCTGTTCAACGGACTGCTCAATCAGCCGAGTTTTCACACACTCGATTTCAGCAACCTGCGCGCCTGTGTGGGCGGCGCTATGGCCGTGCAACGCGCCGTGGCCGAACGCTGGCAACAAGTCACCGGCTGTCAGCTCACCGAAGGGTACGGCATGACTGAAAGTAGTCCGGTGCTATGTGTCAACCCGGTAGACAGTACCATGCGCCTCGGCACGATTGGCATGCCGGTACCCGGCACGGATGTACGCATCGCCGACGACGCCGGCAATCCCTTGCCGCCCGGCGCAGAGCAAGTAGGCGAAATACAGGCCCGCGGCCCGCAAATCATGAAAGGATACTGGCAACGCCCCGACGCTACCGCCGAAACCATCAAAGATGGCTGGCTATGCACCGGCGATATGGGTTTCATGCACCCCGACGGGTATTTTCAGATTGTTGACCGCAAAAAAGACATGATTCTGGTGTCGGGCTTTAATGTGTACCCGAATGAGATTGAGGATGTGCTGGCCTTGCACCCCAAAGTACTCGAATCGGCTGCCATTGGCATGCCCGACGAAAAATCGGGCGAGGTGGTGAAGGTGTTTATTGTGAAAAAAGACCCTTCACTCACCGAAGAAGAGGTAAAAGCGCATTGCCGCGAAAACCTGACCAACTACAAAGTTCCCCGGACCGTAGAATTCCGCACCGAATTGCCCAAAACGAATGTAGGAAAAATATTAAGGCGGGAATTGCGGGATAAATAAGCCGCGTACCGGGATACGAGCAGGTCTAAACACAGGCGCGCAGGGGAGTTCATTCCCTGCGCGTTTTTTCTTTCCGGGCTTCAGGCGCCGGCCGGGACGGTTTTACAAATTTATAAAACTATTTATTCCGCAATTATTACAACTTTTTACCTTCGCTTTTCAATATGATTTCAAAACGCTGTTTCATAATAAAGCGACTGTTCCAAATCAAATTTTATCCAACTTGCCCGATGAAAACGTTTTGAACCCAATCCCCTCTTTTTCTTCGAAAAACCAGCGCAAATCAACCGGAATATGGCCTCACTTACTCCCTTGCAGGGTGCGTTGGGAAAACATCGCGCCGCCCACCTGCTTCGCCGCTGTTCTTATCGCTACACCAAACAGCGCATTGATCAACTGGCATCCATGAATGTGGATCAGGCGGTAAACGACCTGCTCGCGCTCACCCCGCTCGAACTCGACCAGCCGGTGTATGACAATCCGGGCACGCCTGCTGTAGAACAAGTAAAATGGCTCTTGCCGGTGGGACAAACCTTTCCTGATCAGGAATTTCAATTGCGGCAGCGGGTCATTGGCTGGTGGCTCAACGAAGCGCTGGAAGACAAGGGAATCGGGCATCGCATGAGCTTCTTTTTTCACCAGTACATGGCTACCAATATAACCACGTACAACCATGCTACTTTTTTCGATTACCTGAGTTTGTTGCGCTGGGGTTGTTTGGGAAATTTGAAAAAAATGGCCACCAAAATCGTGTCCGACAACACGATGCTCATTTACCTCAACGGCCATCAAAACTCTCTAACCAACCCGAACGAGAATTTTGCCCGTGAGTTTTTCGAACTTTTTACTATTGGTAAAGGACCACAAATAGCGCCGGGCGACTATACGCATTATACCGAGGATGATATTGTACAGGCTGCGCGGGTGTTCACCGGCTGGCGCCTGCAACCCAATCGCACCACCCTGGATCCGGAAACCAATATTCCGCGCGGCACCGCCGTTATTTCACGGCACGACAAGGGGAACAAAACCTTCAGCAGCAAGTTTCAAAATACGGTAATTACCGGCGCCACAACGGCCACGGCCATGTACACCGAACTCGACGCCATCGTCAATATGGTGTTTGCGCAACCCGAAACCGCACGCAATTTTGTGCGCCGCATTTATCGTTATTTCGTTCACGGCAATATTACCGAAGAAATAGAACAGGATATCATCGAACCGCTGGCTGAATCGCTGCGCACCAACAATTACGAAATTGTGCCCATGATGCGTAAATTGCTCAAAAGCCAGCATTTCTACGACATGGACGACGCGCAAAACGCCGACGAAATCATCGGCGGAATCATCCGCTCGCCACTCGAACAGGCCCTGCAGTCCATTTCTTTTTTTGGCATTCCCATTCCCAGCCCCTACACCGAAAATGTCAAGCATTACATCACATTCTATTATTCAGGGGTGTACGAGCGTATGCTCGGACTGGCCAATCTCAGCCTGTTTTATCCGCCTGATGTGGCCGGCTACACGGCGTATCACCAGGAGCCGGAGTTCAGTCGCCACTGGTTTAGTTCCACTTCGATCATTGCCCGATACAAGTTGCCGCAAATGCTTTTGACCGGCAAACGCGTCATCGGCGGGTCAGCCAGTAGCAACAACAGCAGCATCGGCATCAAACTCGACATCGTGCCCTGGGTAAAAAACAGCGGCACTACCAACGACCCTTCCAATCCTTACCAGTTGGTAAAAGACTTGCTCGATTATTTGTTGCCGGTCGAAGTGGACGAAGAACGATTCAATTACTTCTACGAACAAATTTTCCTCGACGGCCTGCCCCCTTCCGACTGGACTTACGAGTGGCAAAATTACCTGGCCACCAATAACCAGACCGAGGTCAAAATACCACTGGAGCGCCTGATCAACCACATCATGTACTCGCCGGAGTATCAGACGTTTTGAGAAATTAATGAGGGCTTAAACTTTTTCCAAAAAAGAGTCGAAGGGCTTGTAAATCGCCTTGCAGTGTAACTTTGCGCTGCAAGGCGATTTGTTTTGCCCTGAAATTTTCAACTTATTTTTATCATGAAACAAACATTCACCACCCTCCTTCTTGTCCTTTTTTGCGTCCAACTGAGCGTGGCGCAAACCGAAGAACCCAAACCTGAAAATGATTATGGCTGGAAATACGGCGGGGGCCTCGGCCTTGATCTGGCCGGCACATTTCTTAAAAACCCTCGTCTCGGCGCCGGTGACAACCGTGTGGGTATCGGCGGTCTGGTCAACCTGTTCGCCAATAAAAAACAGGCCAAATACTTTTGGGACAACAATGCTTCGTTCCAACTTTCCACCCAACGAATCGGCAACAAAACCAAAGACGACGGCACCACCAATCCTTTCCAGAAGAACCTCGATATCCTGCGCCTTGGCTCGCGTTTTGGTTATAAAATCGTAGGCGACAAAATCTTTGCTGCCATTGACGGAACCGCCGAAAGCCAGTTGCTGCCCACCTACGTCGGTAATGTTATTTCCGGGGTTGACAGCAACCTGTTGTCCGAATTCCTCGCACCGGCTCGTTTTGCCCTTGCTCCGGGTATTGAGTACAAGCCCAGTGCAAACCTGTCGTTTTTTGTGGCTCCGGCCAGTTTTAACCTGATTTATGTGGGCAATGACGACCTGGCCGCCCTGGCCGGACAGCCGCTCGGCAACGAAGAGGGTAAAAACAACCGTTTTCAGTTGGGTTACTCCCTGAAAGCCCAATATGCCAATAAATATTACAAAGATCGCGTAGCCGTTTCCTCCAAAGTAGCCTGGTTTGCCGACTACCGCAGCAGCCTGAACGGCAACGTATTGTGGCAAAACGCGCTTGATATCCAGATTTTCAAAGGGTTGGCCCTGGGCCTGTTTGGCGATGTATTTTACGATCACTTCACGCTGGTACAAGTCGAAAAAGTACCGGAAGGCACCAGTCCCGACGCCATTCGCCCCTTCCTGGGTTTGAAACCGGCATATACGGGCGGGTTCTTGTTGAAATACAACAAGATTTTTTAGGCGATATGTTAAAAACGACGCCAGTCTTGCGTAATAAAGCCTTCCCGATTGCCGCGGGAGGGCTTTTTTTATGTGTTTAATTTTTTTTGGAAAAATTTTTAGACAAGTCTAAAAATAAAAAATACCTTTGCTGAAATTTGAAATTGTATGGATGCCATCCTTACCACTTCCGCCGAAGAAAATTACCTCAAAGCCATTTTCAAAATAGCCGAAAAAACCGACGGCGCCGCCCTCACCAATGCCATTGCCATGGCTATGGGTACTTCGGCTGCATCTGCTACGGACATGCTCAAACGGCTCAGTGAAAAACAACTGGTTGTTTACGAAAAGTACCGTGGCGTTCAACTCACCGAATCCGGCGCCCGCCTGGCTACTGCCCTGATCCGCAAACACCGCCTCTGGGAAGTTTTTCTCGTCGAAAAACTCGGTTTCGCCTGGGATGAAGTCCACGAATTCGCCGAACAACTTGAGCACGTACAAGGCGAAAGCCTGATCAACCGGCTCGACGACTTCCTCGGTCAACCCCGCTTCGACCCGCATGGCGATCCAATCCCCGATGCACAGGGACGCTGGCTTCGTCGTCCGCAAATCCGCCTCGCCATTCTGCCCGTCGGGCAAACCGGCATTGTGACCGGCGTTGACGATCATTCGGCGGCCTTCCTGCAATACCTCGATCAATTGGGGCTTCAAATCGGCGCCGAATTACAATTAATTGAACGCAATCCCTACGACCATTCCATGCGCGTCGGCATTGCCGGAATGGAAACTGTTTTGAGCGAAAAAGTAGGACAAAACCTGTTTTTGCGTGAAGTAGGACAAAACGAAGTATAACGCCCACCCACCACCTCCGCCATGAATAAAACCACCACCCAACGTCATTCTACCCAATCGGCCCGCTCCCTTTCGGAAGTACACAGCAGCGTGGAAACCGAGATAAAAGGCAACGCATTTCGCCGCCTTTTTGCCTTTTTAGGCCCTGCCTACCTCGTCAGTGTCGGTTACATGGATCCTGGCAACTGGGCTACCGATCTGGCCGGGGGCAGCCGATTTGGCTACTCCCTGCTGTGGGTTTTGTTGATGTCGAACCTCATTGCACTGCTGTTGCAAAGTATGTGCGCGCGCCTCGGCGTGGTGGCGCAACGCGATCTGGCACAGGCCAGTCGGGAGTTGTACCACCCGGCAGCCAACATTTTCAATTACATCCTGGCCGAGATCGCTATTGCCGCCACCGACCTGGCGGAAGTGGTGGGTATGGCCATCGGCTTGCAACTATTATTTGGCCTGCCGCTTACCTGGGGCATTGCAATCAGCGTACTCGATGCCTTTTTGCTGCTTTTCCTGATGCAGTTGGGTATTCGCAAATTGGAAGCCTTCATTCTCGGGCTGGTTATGGTCATCGGCGGCGCTTTTGCGGTTCAGATGGTGCTGGCGCAACCCGATCTGGGCGAGGTAGCCGGTGGTTTTGCGCCTTCTATCCCCAATACCGAAGCACTGTTTATTGCCATTGGTATTATTGGCGCCACCGTGATGCCACACAACCTTTATTTACATTCTGCACTGGTTCAATCGCGCAAGGTGTCGCGCACGGTGGAGGGCATCAAACGCGCCATTAAGTACAACATCATTGATTCAGCGATTGCGCTCAACCTCGCCCTGTTTGTCAACGCCGCCATTTTGATTTTGGCGGCAGCCGTTTTTTACAAAAACGGTTACGACGGCGTATCGGAAATTCAGGATGCGCATCGTCTGCTCGAACCCCTGCTGGGCAAAAGTTATGCGCCGGTTTTGTTTGCCGTGGCACTCATTGCCGCCGGACAAAGCAGTACCGTCACCGGCACTTTAGCCGGACAAATTGTGATGGAAGGCTACCTCGATTTGCGCATTGCGCCCTGGTTGCGGCGCATCATCACGCGTTTGCTGGCAGTAGTGCCTGCGCTGTTGGTCGTAAATTTAATGGGAGAAAGCGCTACCGGCGACATGCTGGTTATGAGTCAGGTGATTTTGAGCATGCAATTAGGGTTTGCCATCATTCCGCTCCTGCATTATGTCAGCGACCGCAAACGCATGGGGCAATTTGCCATTGGCCCCTGGGCCAAAACCGGCGGCTGGGTAAGCGCGACGGTGATCGTGGCGCTCAATATCTGGCTCGTGGGTGAAACCGTACTCGAATGGGCCGCCGCAGGGCATTGGGCGGTACAGTTTGTCGCAATACCCATGCTGTTGTTCTCGCTGGGCATGCTGGTGTACATCACGCTCAAGCCCCTTCTCGCCAGGCGTGCACCGGCGGTCAAAACGCCGCTGCCGCATGGCACTTTTAAAGGCATATCTGCCTTGCAAACTCCTGAATACCGTGAAATTGCCATCGCTCTCGATTTTTCTGCCGCCGACCAAAAGACCGTGGAACACGCCCTGCATATCGGGGGCAAATCGGCGCAATATATCCTGATCCATGCCGTAGAAACCGCCGGCGCCTGGGTGATGGGCAATGAAATACAAGACCACGAAACCCATACCGACGTGCAAAATCTGGAAGCTTACGTGCATACGCTTCGAGAACAGGGCTACCAATGCGAAGCGTTTATCGGGTATGGGCCAGCGAAAAAAGCAATCCCCCTGCTGGTCAGAGAAAAAGGCGCCGACCTGTTGGTCATGGGCGCTCACGGACACCGGGCCTTGAAAGACCTGATCTTCGGAACAACCGTCGGCGCCGTGCGGCATGCCGTGGACATTCCGGTGCTGATTGTGCGATAAGTACCGATAAAAAAACCCTTCCGAGGGGGATTCGGAAGGGTCGGGTTCAAATGGCATCCGGGGTGGTTCTGAGGGTTGTCTGGTTTTTAGAGCGGACCTTTTTTCCGTCCATGTTTTCAAATGGAATTTCAGGGTGTCACTTGCAGCGGGGGCCGCGTTCCTGGTTTCAGGATTATACAGGGAAAGTTTTCAATGGGGATAGCGGGATTTCAGGTGTTTTCAACCATGAATGCCCCGATTGGAAAAAACGTAAACAGGGTGTTGCGTTTTTTTTTGAAAAATTGAATGAGGAACCATCTGTACCACCAACTACTTCAAACGCAAAAAGGGCTGCTCGATCCAGCGCCAGCTGAGCCGGGCGAGGAGGTAGGTGCCGGCAAATGCCAGGATGATGTAGGTAGTTTGCGCGAGCACGGGCGGCCAGTTGCTGTGCAGCAGCCAGTCGCCAAAACCTTTTTTCCAGGCGTATTCAAACATGTGATGGAAGACATACAGCCCGTAACTGTATTTGCCGAGGTGTTGTAAAAACGGATGTTCGCACACGCGTCGTGTAGCCGCATGCGGATGCGGGTTGAGTGCGAGCAGTAAAAGACAGGCAAATAAAACGGGTGAAAGGGTGTAGAGCCGGTGTTCGGTGCCTTGCAGGAAAATTTGTAAAATCTCCCAGCCGGTCCAGCAAAACAGGATGCGCGCCACCCAAAACTTCCAGGGCAGCGCCTGTATCCATCCCAGGCGCAGAGCCGTCGCGACAAAAGCCCCGGCAGCCAGTCCATCCATGCGACAAAATGTAAATGTATAAGCCGCCACGGAGAATTCATTGCCCACGATATGGTCAGTCATATTGCGCATGCCCGTACCCATAGCGAGCAGCACGAGCGACAGGAGGGC
>JANRLZ010000416.1:0-8800 GCA_033762055.1 Saprospiraceae bacterium | reverse complement strand
GTCCGGAAGCCGCCGCAGCAAAAACGCCGAATTTGGCATTCACCAGCGCATTGCTGACCGAATCGGGAACAGGGGCAGGGGCGGCAACGGGCGAGGGAGTGGCCGGGGCAGTTGTGTTTTGCTGGTTTTTTTGCGCCTCTTGAGCGATTTGTTCGGCCAAAAGTTCTTCCGGTGTTTTTTTGGGCGGGGCAGAATATTGCATCCACAAAAACAACAACAAAAAGATCAGCCCCATGCCGATGTAGGTACTCAGTTGACTCTGTTTTTCTTCCATTATTTGATTGGTAATGTATGCCGGGCGAATGGCGCCGTTTTTCCCAGTCAAAGCGCTGTCTTATTTTTAAATAAAGAAGACCTTCTTCGTAAGAAAAAACCGGAAACATGCCCCGGAACAAGTTGCCGGCCTGCGAAAAAATCTCCGCAAGGCTTTGAGGCCGCAAAAGTATGCTAAAACCTCTCGCTATTCCAAAATTCTATATGAAAGACGGTGGACGGGAGACGGCGGACGGCGGACGGACTACGGCGGACGGGAGACGGTGGACGGACTACGGTGGACGGGAGACGGCGGACGGACTACGGTGGACGGACTACGGTGGACGGGAGACGGCGGACGGGGTTAAATTTTGATTTTTTTTGTTCTTGCCTGGATCAGATTTTTAAGCATGGCGCGTATTTTTTCAGCCAGGTTTTCTACTTCCACGAGGGTTGCTGCGTCAATATAACCCAGTCGCGAGGCGAGAATAACCTGTGTAATGACTTCTGCCGTTGAGCCTTTTGCGATGTTGAAGAAATGAATGGACTCCTTGTTGGTACCCCGTTCATCGCCTTCTGCAATATTTGACGGTATGGAAATAGCCGCTTTGGTAATCTGTCGCCGCAAAACG
The DNA here is from genome assembly GCA_033762055.1 of Saprospiraceae bacterium. Taxonomy (GTDB): domain Bacteria; phylum Bacteroidota; class Bacteroidia; order Chitinophagales; family Saprospiraceae; genus M3007. Next base: position 7,916 of record JANRLZ010000416.1, on the reverse strand, counting down.
TCGTCCGGGTAAAAATCTTGCTGTTTGGAAATGGTGTAAATTTTTTCCACAAGATTCATGGCCTCATTCCATACACGAAGTGATTTAAAATTTCCCATTTGATAAAATTAAGGTGAGTTGAGTGAATGCTTTTTCAAATTTACAATTTAATCGCCAATAAACCCGCCCAACACCCCAAAAAATATTTCTGTCTCCCGTCCACCGTCTCCCGTCCACCGTCCCCCGTCCACCGTCTCCCGTCCACCGTCCACCGTAGGCCGTCTCCCGTCAATCCATTTCCAGATTTATATCTACTTTTTCGTGCCAGGGCAATCCGTCGAGTTGAAGGCGCTCCATAAAAGGATCGGGATTCATTTCCTCAACATTGAATACGCCTTTTCCGGCCCATTTGCCTTCAAGCATCATGCGCGCACCGATCATGGCCGGAACGCCGGTGGTATAGCTTACGGCTTGCGTACCGGTTTCTTTGTATGCCTCTACGTGTGAACAGTTGTTCCACACATAGTATGTGCGCACTTTTCCGTCTTTCACCCCTTTGATGCGGCAGCCGATGCTGGTGTAGCCGGTGTAATTTTCTCCCAATTCTTCCGGGGCGGGCAATACCGCTTTGAGGAATTCGAGTGGTATAATATCCACCCCTTTAAATTTGATCGGCTCGATACCGGCCATGCCGATGTTCTGGATTACGCGCAGGTGCGTGAGGTATTCCTGGCCAAAAGTCATCCAGAATCGGGCGCGGCAGAGGGTGGGGAAGTTTTTTACCAGACTTTCCAGTTCTTCGTGGTAAATCAGGTAGGAGCGTTTGGGGCCAATTTCCGGATAGTCAATATCTTTCCATATTTCGTGCGGTTCGGTTTCGATCCACTTGCCGTCTTGCCAGTAGCGCCCTTTTTGGGTCACTTCGCGGATATTGATTTCCGGGTTAAAATTGGTGGCGAATGCTTTGCCGTGGTTGCCGGCATTGGCGTCTACAATGTCAAGTTCGTGAATTTCATCAAAGTAATGTTTGGCGGCATAAGCCGTAAACACGGAAGTAACGCCCGGGTCGAAACCGCAGCCCAGCAGGGCCATGATGCCTTTTTCACGGAACCGATCCTGATAAGCCCATTGCCAGGAATATTCAAACTTGGCTTCGTCCTTGGGCTCGTAGTTGGCGGTATCCATGTAATTTGTGCCGGTTTCGAGGCAGGCATCCATCAGCGGCAAATCCTGATAAGGCAGAGCGACGTTGATCAGCAAGTCCGGTTTGAACTGGCGGATAAGCGCCACGGTTTCCGACACATTGTCGGCGTCGAGGCGAGCCGTTTCTATTTTTTTACCGCCGTAAGCGGCATGAATGGCGTCGGCGATAGCGTCGCATTTGGATTGAGTGCGCGAGGCGAGCATAATCTCGCTGAAAACATCGCGGTGCTGGGCGCATTTATACGCAACAACACGGCCTACGCCGCCTGCGCCAACAATAAGAACTTTGGACATTTTTTGAACGATGAATGATGAACTATAGGGCGATGTCGGCTGCATCGCCTGAATACGGGGACAAAAGTAGAGAGATGACCGGCTTTTAGGTAGGCTTTGATACCTTCGCCTTTCAGATTTCCATCTTTTCCCCTTTTTGGAACTGGGGAATAATGACGCATACGCCTGAAAACCAGACTACCTGAAATTCACAGGCTATTTATTCACCTGTTTCTGAAAATAAAACCAGGGTTTTTGTGATTGGCATGATCAGGATGGCTGGGTTTGATTATTAATGATTGGAACCCGGATTTTTGCAAATCACTATCGTTCTGGCATAAAGCACATCAACCTTCATCAGCCTTATCAACCTTCACCTACCACCGTATGCAAGCACTCTGGCACGGCGTTTATCCCGCTCTCACCACCCCCTTCACCCCGACCGACGAACTGGATTTCCAGACATTTGAAAAAAACATGGCCACCCAGATCGAAGCGGGTGTAAATGGTATTGTCCTGGGCGGTACACTTGGCGAGGCGAGCAGCCTGCTCAATGAAGAAAAATACGAGCTGGTGCGATTTGCCGTGGAAAAAGCAGCCGGCCGCGTGCCGGTAATCATGAATATCGCGGAGCAAACCACCCGCGCCGCTGTGGCGGCTGCCCGGGAAGCCTTGCGTTGTGGCGCTGCCGGCCTCATGCTCCTGCCACCTATGCGCTATAAAGCCGATGATCGCGAAACACTCGCCTATTTCCGCGCCGTCGCAGAAGCAACGCCCCTGCCTATCATGATTTACAATAACCCGGTAGATTATAAGATCCTGGTTACCCTCGACATGTTTGCAGAAATGGCCGAATGGCCCACCGTGCAGGCGGTCAAGGAAAGCACCCGTGATGTGAGCAACGTAACGCGTATGATCAACCGATTCGGCGACCGGTTTACCATCCTTTGCGGGGTGGATACGCTGGCGCTGGAAAGCCTGTTGCTTGGCGCCCAGGGCTGGGTGGCCGGACTCGTGGATGCTTTTCCCCGCGAAACCGTGGCTATCTATCAGTTGGCCAAAGCCGGGAAAGTAGAAGAAGCGCGCCGTATTTACCAGTGGTTTATGCCCCTGCTCGAACTCGATATTCACCCCAAACTCGTACAATACATCAAACTGGCCCAGGTGGCCACCAACATGGGCACCGAATATGTGCGCGCGCCCCGGTTGCCCATCGAGGGGAAAGAACGCGAGGAAGTGTGGCGAATCATCCAGACAGCCCTAGCGATGCGCCCGGCTTTGCCGATGTGATCGTTCCTGAATGCCTTTGCAGCAATAACCACTGGTATGGATCGTCCTTCTCCCGTCATAATCGCCATTCTTCGGGCGCTTTCGAAAGAGCAGTTAAGGTCGTTCGACAAGTTCATGCATTCGCCTTATCATGTCACACATGAAGGCGTGTTGCAATGGTATGAATGGTTGAAAAACCATTTGCACGAGGAAGTTTGGGACAAAAAAGCGATGCAGGAAGCCATTTTTACCCAAAAAGAAAAAAACGAACCGCGCCGTATTTATCACCTGAACAACTACTTGCTGGAGGCCCTTGAAAACTTTCTCGCGCTGGAAGACTGGCTGGGACGCAAACACGAACAACATGCAGCCACGATCGCTGCATTGCGCGACCTGAAACTGGCCGAAGAATCGGCGGCTATGCTGCGCTACGCCCGAAAACGCTTAAATGCCTCTCCACAGCGCGGCAGTGCATGGCATCGCGCCGAATACCTCTTGCAGCAGGAGGCCTATCACGGCTCGCTACAGCAAGGCCGGGCCAAATCATTTAACGCCCAGGAATTGTCGGATGCGCAAGACCTGGCATTCATCTGCGAAAAACTCCGCACCGGCTGTCTCCTGCTCAGTCACGAAGCGGTTGCCAATCAGACATACGACAAAGGGCTGCTCGACAGCGTACTGAACTCGCTTAAGGGGCATCGTTACCTCGAAATTCCGGTAGTGGCAGCGTATTATCACGGCTACTATTCACAAGCAGGCGGAGATGACAGTGCAGGGCATTTCACCCGACTCAAAGCCATTCTGGAAAAACATGCCCCGCGCTTTTCCATGAGCGAAACCCACGATTTGTACCTTATTGCCATCAACTTTTGCATTCGACGGATCAACCAGCGGGAAGAACGCTTTTTTCAGGAAGTATTTGATTTGTACCAGTCGGGGCTACGCTACGGCGCATTACTGGAGGGAGGCACCTTGTCGCGCTGGACCTACAACAATGTCACCGTAGCCGGCTTGCGGCTAAAGGCATTTGAGCAGGTTTGGCAATTTTTACACGAATATGCACCCTTGTTGCCCCGCGAACACCGGGAGGGCGCCCTGCATTTCAATCTCGCCAAATACCACTATGAACTTGGCGAACTCCCCGCCGCCATGCAGCACCTGCTGCTTATCGGCTACGACGATGTGCTGCAAAATTTGGTGGCTAAAACCATGCTTTGTAAAATTTATTACGAACTCGATGAAACCGATTCGCTGGAAAACCAATTAGACAGCATACAAATCTACCTGCGCCGCCAGAAAGTCCTGGGGTATCATCGCGACAATTACCTAGCCATTGTTCGGTTTTTTCGCAAGTTGTTAAAGGTCAACTGGAACAACCGCAGTGAAATCGCCGCCTTGCGTGAAGAAATTCTGGCTGCACCGGTGTTGACCGAACGCGAATGGCTGCTCAAACAGGTAGAACTGTGAAAAAGGATGCCGTACATTCGCCGGTGAAAATCAGGGCATCAACATGTCAAAAAAGAAAATAGCCAAACCCGCACCCCAACCCCGCCGAAAACAGCCTGTCGAACAAGCCGCCAAACGTCCGCCTTTGCCCGGCGGGAAAAATGCGCTCTGGGTAGGCCTCGCCGCCGCCGCATTGGGATTTTTGCTTTACGCAAACACCCTCGGCCATCTCTGGACGCTCGACGATTTTTCGATCATCAAATCGAACTGGATCACCAAAGGCGGTCTCAAAAACATTGATCTGATCTTTAGCAAGGAATACCGTTTTGGTTCGTGGAACAGTGTGGGCTCCCTCTATCGCCCGATCCCGTTGGCCATGTTTACACTGGAATGGCAACTTTCGCCCGACAATCCTTTTCTCGGCCACTTGCTGAACGCCCTTTTTTATGCACTCACGGGCTGGGTGTTGTGGGCTACCTGGCGCCGTATTCTGGCCGACTACCCGCCGGTGCTGGCTGCCATCGCGGTGCTGGTGTTCATGGCACATCCCGTACATACCGAGGTGGTGGCCAACATCAAAAGCCGCGATGAAATCCTTGCTTTGCTGTTTGGCACACTCACCTTGCGAGCCATTTGGGAGTACATTTACTCTTCCGAAACCAAATGGCTGGCAGCCGGTATGTTGTCGTATGCCGTCGCCATGTTTTCCAAGGAAAGCGCCATCACCCTGATGGCTGTTTTCCCCTTGGCCATGTGGTATTTCTCGCCGGCATCAACGTCGAAAATTGTTCGCGTAGCGGGACTGATGCTGATCCCGGCGGTTATCTTCCTGCTGATTCGCAAAAAAGTACTCGATGCGCAACCCTATCAGGAAACGTATTCGATTCTCGACAATTTTATGGTCGAAACCAAAAACCAGGCTGAACGCCTTGCCTCGGCCTTCATGATGTGCGGACGGTATTTATGGACGCTCATTTTCCCTCACCCGCTGGTGTGCGATATGGGTTATCCGCAAATGAAAGTGGTGAATTTCAGCGATTGGCGGGCGCTGGCAGGCTTTTTCAGTTATGTCGGAATGGGGTTGTGGGCCATTTTCAATATGCGCAACAAACACATCCTGTCGTTTGCCATCCTGTTTTATCTCGCTACATTTTCGGTGTTCAGTAATGTGCTGATGCTCATTGGTACATCCTACGGCGAACGCCTTTTGTATATGCCCTCCTTCGGTTTTGCGCTGGCGGTCGGGTGGCTTTTTGTCAAAATTTTCAAAATTGACGACCGGACGGAAATATGGAACCCCAACGGAAAAGGAACCGCGCTATGGATGGCCTTGGGGGCCCTGCTGGCGATTTATTCGCTTCGAACGGTGTTCCGCAATGGCGCCTGGTACGACAGCGCCTCGCTCTACGCCGCCGATTTGCCCAATTCACCCAACTGCGCCAAACTCAATTACCACAATGCCCTCGAACAGGTGCGCCTCGGCATGGATGAAAAAGAAAGTGTCGTGAAAGACGTGGAACAGGTGCGAAAAGGCATCGCCGGCTACGACAAGTGCATCGAACTTTACCCGCAATACCACGACGCTTACGGCAGCCGTGGACTGGCCTATTATCGCCTGGGTGAAGTGCTGAAAAATCCTGAAGAACAAAAAAAGGCCTGGGATCAGGCCCTGCTCGACTACCAGGAATCGCTGAAATACCGCTACAATAACTCTGAAGTGTTGTCGAATATGGGTAAAATCTATTTCACCCGCGGTCAGCCCGAAAAGGCCGAAGAAGTTTACCGCAAAGCCGTGGAATTCGACCCACGTTTTGTAGACGGCCGCCGCAACCTCGGCGCCGTGCTGGCCATGCAGCGAAAATTCCCGCAGGCCATCGAACAATGGAAACAAGCGCTCGATTATGCCGATAAAACCAAACTGCCCACTTTGTATTTTTACATCGGATCGGCCTACAAAGACATGGGGCAACCGGAAAAAGGAGTCGAGTGGTTTGAAAAGGCGTATGCGCTGGACCCGTCGTTGAGAAAATAAAAAATTGCGCTACGGAAATGGCAAAACAAAAATTCTACGTCGTGTGGGAGGGAAGAAAACCGGGGGTGTACACCTCCTGGGATGCTTGCAAACAACAGGTGGAAGGTGTGGCCGGCGCCAAATACAAGAGTTTTGACAGCCAAAAAGAAGCAGATACCGCATTTCAAAGCAATTACTGGAAATTTGTAAAAAAAGCAGATAACGCCCCAAAAACTGCCGCACGGATTTCCAGGTCAGCCATTATTCGCGAAAGCGTGGCCGTTGACGCGGCTTGCTCGGGCAATCCCGGTGATATGGAATACCAGGCCGTTTGGGTGGCCGACGGTACCAAACTGTTTTATCAGGGTCCCTTCGAAGACGGCACCAACAACATCGGCGAATTTCTAGCCATCGTGCACGCCCTGGCCATGCTCAAACAGCAGGGCAAGCCCGATCTGCCCATTTATTCCGATTCAAAAATCGCGCAGGGATGGGTAAAAAAAGGCAAATGCAACACCAAACTCGAGGCTACCGGTCGCAACGACCGCATTTTTGAACTTATCCGGCGCGCCGAAAACTGGCTGGCCGTCAATAAAATTACCAACCCGATTCTCAAATGGGAAACTGAAGCCTGGGGGGAAATACCCGCCGACTTCGGACGGAAATAATGCTCCACCACAACGCCCTTTCCATGAAGTACCTCCTTTTTGTCCTGACCGTCGCTTTCTTTGCCTGCCAACCCAACCAGCCAAAAACTGCCGCTCCTGACCTGATTTTGTTCAACGGCAATTTTTTTACCGCCGATAGTACCTTGCCGCAAGCAAGTGCCCTGGCTGTAACAGCCGGGCGTATTGTTGCCGTGGGCGCCGACGCCGACATCAAAAAACTCGCCGGGAAAAACACACAAATGATTGATCTGGAAGGCGCTTTTGCCATGCCCGGCTTCATCGAAGGACATGGACATTTTAGCAGTCTCGGACGCAGCTTGATCAATCTAAACCTGATGCAAACCAAAAGTTGGGCGGAAATCACCGGCCTGGTGGCCGAAAAAACCAAATCCGTCGCGCCAGGCGAATGGATTGAAGGGCGAGGCTGGCACCAGGAAAAATGGTCGGAGTCGCCGGGCGAAACCGTGAACGGCTATCCTTTCAACACCGCGCTCAGTGAAGCCTCGCCACAACACCCGGTGGTGTTGTACCACGCCAGCGGACATGGCCTGATCGCCAACGCCAAAGCCATCGAACTGGCCGGTATTTCGCGTGAAACCCCCGACCCCGTGGGCGGACGCATCGTCCGCGATGCCCGGGGTAACCTCACCGGTGTGTTTGAAGAAAACGCCATGGCGCTCATTGAACGCCCCTTTGCTGCCTGGGAAAACCGCCGCACGGAAGCAGAAAAAGTCGCCGCTTTTGAGAAAGCCGTCCAGCTCGCTGCTGCCGAATGCCGGGCCAAAGGCATTACCTCCTTCCAGGATGCCGGCAGCAGTTTCTGGGAACTGAATCAGTACCGTCGCCTTGCCGAAGCCGGCCAATTACCCCTTCGCCTCTGGGCCATGGCCAGTCAGCCACAAGGACACGACATTCCCCAACTCGCCAATTATCCGGTAGTGGGCGCCGGCAATCAGTTTTTTACATGCCGGGCTGTAAAATGTTATTTCGATGGCGCGCTTGGCTCCTACGGCGCCTGGTTGCTCGCGCCTTATGCCGACAAGGCGGATTTTGTCGGACAAAACACC
>JANRLZ010000415.1:0-2735 GCA_033762055.1 Saprospiraceae bacterium | reverse complement strand
CGGCGGCACTGGCAACACCCCTTCCAACGATTTCAGAACTTCTGCCGGGTCCTGCGACAAAGTGTGTATTTCCAGTAGTCCCCGGCGAATACCGACGACGCATTCCGGCTGAAAAAAATACAAATCGGGGAAGCCAACGGGATCGGAATGTCGTGTCCGGAGGTTTTCCACTTCATTTTTCAGGTCGTACGCCAAAAAACCGAAACACCAGTCGCGCTTTGCGGTCCAAAATTCGCGCAGGGCCGTAAAAGCGCTGCCCGCATTGCACTCGACCGTATCGGCTGTGCCTGTGGCTACCAGACAATCCCAGGATGAATACGCATCAATGTGGTCGTTGCTGTCGAGGTACAGGGCAACAGGATACGTTTGCGACCATGCCAGCAAACGGCGTTTTATTTCCGACTTATCGACAACTGGATATATGGCGGTCCGGCGCATCACAAAGGGGTAACTTTTAGACCAGGAGGCCAGTCGAGGCCAGCCGCCTCATCGGTGCTGACTTTCCATACAGACGCCTTCATTTTGAGCAATTTATCGGCCGTTTCGCTTTGCCGGATACCGATTTCGAGCACGCCGTCGTCGCCAAACTCCTGATGAAGTACGCTGAGGTCGAATTTTTTGACGGCATTCATCACATCCGGCATCAGCGCATAGTCGAATTGCAGCCGGAAATGATCCAGCACCAGTTTTTCTTCGATCACCGCGGCGCGCAGCGCCTCGGCGGCGGCCTCCCGATAGGCGTGAATCAACCCGGAGGCCCCGAGGAGGGTGCCGCCGAAATACCGGACGACAATGACGACAACGTCGGTAAGGCCGAATGAATCGATTTGTCCGAGTATAGGCCGGCCGGCGGTACCGGAAGGTTCTCCATCGTCGTTGGCGCGGAACCGGTCGCCGGAAAGCCCGATTCGCCAGGCAAAACAGTGGTGACGCGCTTTAAAATGCTCCTTGCGCAGCTGCTCGAGGTGCTCGAGCGCTTCGGCTTCGTCGCGCACCGGCCAGGCGTAAGCAATGAATTTACTGCCCCGGTCTTTAAACTCACCGGTCGACGGCCCCGAAAGGGTGCGAAATACATCGGTAATTTCTGCCATTACCCCGCAAAGGTACAGCGCCATTCGGGTCTCGTACGTCGCGGAGCGCACAAGTAAACGAGCTGGTTGATATAAAAATGGCAAAACGCACCGGGTTGGAAGTCCACGGCGCGCCTTGCCACATGATGTAAAATTTATTGGGCCGACTTATTAAACGGCCTCCCGCGCCTTTGGGCGTCGGGGTTTATTGCCGGATGACTTTATGCAGCGTCGCCTTTTCTCCGGATTGTACCTGAAGCCAGTAGGCGCCGGCGGGGAGGTTTTTCATCGACAAGCGAGGCTCGGCAATTTCATCTTCAAAAATGACTTTGCCGCTCCAGTCGGACAAGCGGACGAACACCGCCGAAGCCGGATCGGGTAGTTGAATCGTCAGCCAATCGGACACGGGGTTGGGGAACACCCGGACCTCCTGAACAGGGTCTTTCAAGTCCGGGGCAGGCACCACGTTGCCCGTCCATTTCAGGATGTAGTTGTTGGCGTACGTATTGCCGTCGATGATCACCTCATCGGATGTACGAGCCGACCAGCCAAATGCGTAACCCAGGGTCGGGCTGAGGAATTCGGCGCCTTGCAAACGGAAGGAGTCAGCTGAAGTACTTTCCCAGGCATCGGGCGCCAGGTGATTGGAGTTGAGCGAGATACTGGTACTGGCATTGCCGCTGAACTGCTCGATAAAAGAACCGCCGAAAAAATGCCCCGGCGCGCCCGGCACGGCTTCCAGGGTTGTCACCCTGCCGATCGGGACGTCGGCGACGGGCGTCCAGGTATCACCGCCGTCGCTGGTGTAAAAGAGTTTGGATTCGGCATAAAAATTCAGCAGGTCCGTGCTCGGCGAATAGGTACCAATAGAGCTGGCTACGCCGTGGAGCGTGTCTGTAAAGGCGATGGTCATGATACAATCGTTCGCAGAACCCACCTGTTTCATGGTCCAGTGGTAGCCCCTGTCGAGTGTGCGATAAATGCGGCCCTTGCTGGTACCTATCCATACCCGGTCGCCGGCCTGGGCGGAAAAGTTGCAAGTATTATACAGGATATTGAATTCGTTGGTAGCAAAAACCGGGGCCGCGGGAGAGGTCACCTGCGTCCAGGTATTACCGCCGTCGGTGGTGGTCGACGTACCCTGGCGGTTGTTCACCACGCCGTTCATGGCGTCGAAAAAATGGATGAGCAAGCCCCCGGAGCCGGCAGGCGGCGTAATCTGCGTCCAGCTTTGCCCGCCATCGGTTGTTTTGAATACAGGCCGCGTATCGGAGGCCATAAACTGGTTGCTGGTAAAAATCGCCGTATTTTCATCAAATCCCTGAATTGACCAGGCAAACCGGCCGATGGCTTCCTCCACATGGATAACGTCCCAGTTGTTGCCGCCGTCGACCGTGCGCAGCACCATTGGAATATTGTTTGTTCCCGTAAATGAATTTTGATAAATGGAATCGGCCACCACCCACACGACATTTTCGCTGACGACCGAGATATCGAGCATGTTGAAATTGGGGGGTACGGTGTTGATCGCAACGGGAACCCATTGTTGTGAAAAAGCGGAGTTTAACAAGAACACGAGACCAAGGGTAAAGGCAAATTTCTTCATGGCAATCTGAGTTGAATATGAATAAAATGGGTGAAAATTCCATTGATTTCTCCCTCTGC
>JANRLZ010000414.1:0-5882 GCA_033762055.1 Saprospiraceae bacterium | reverse complement strand
GCTGCCGGATGAGGGATGAGGGATGAGGCATGAGGGATGAGGGATGTAAAAAAATCTTCATCCTTCATCCCTCATCCTTCAGCCCTAAAAAATATTGTTGCTAATCAAGAATTAAAACGCCGGCGGCTTCAAACGAAACTTCGCGTTTGGGCTCCTTGATGGCGGCAATCTCTTCTGGCGATTTTTTCGCGTCTTCCGCATAGTGGCGAAGCACCTCAACCGGCGTCACCTCCACCAGCGCAAAACCGTCAATCACAACGCGCTTTCCCGATAAATCCTTGGGCATGAAAAAAGCATAGTCCTTGAAACGGACGCGCATTTCCGGGTAGCCTGGCTTGTCAGACACCAGGGTCATCCAGCAACCTTTTTTCTGGCAAACCTCCTTCACCTTTCCGGTCACTTTCAGCGACAGGCTGTCGGTATTGGCCATCTTATCCATCAGGTCGTCGTAAGCAAGGGCATTATCGGCGGTGATGGTGGTTCCAAAATTTTTTTGGGTGGAAGGAGGTGTGTTTTGGGCGCAGGCGCCTAGTACTGCCATGGCGCAAATGCTGAGAAAGAAACTTTTTAACATAGTTTTAAAAAAATTCTAATTAATTGAAAATCAGATTTTTGAGGCTGAAATTAAGCCCTCAAAGGTACAAATTTAAAACAAGTCAAATACGAATGGCACAATATTAGGTTCTTCAAAAATGTTCTTGCGTCGTTTTTAATCCACCTTCGGTAATCTGCTCATTCCAATTTTTCACCGACGTTTGAACCCGCTCTACGGAGCGTGTTTAATCAATTCTGATCCACACTTTGCTTGCACCCTTCGTTTACTCGCACTTTTGCAAAAAAAATTCAAAATCCGTTAAACATGAAGGGGCTTAATCTCTTTTTCCGCCTGTCTGCGCTGGCCATTATTTTGGCTGCCGCTACAACTCCCGCCGCCGCACAATGTATCAGCGGCAACTGCCAAAATGGCAACGGTACCTACCGCTATTCCGCCGCCTCCAAGTACACCGGCCAGTTTCACAACGGCCTTCGCCACGGCAATGGCAAAATGACCTATTCCGATGGCAGCGTGTACGAAGGGCCATTCAAACATGGCAAAAAACACGGTGACAACGGTACCATTACCTATATCAACGGGGACAAATACGTGGGGCAGTGGGCCAACGACTATCCCAACGGCAAAGGCAAATACTATTTTAAAACCAAAGAACGCTACGAAGGCGACTTCATTAATGGCGAATTCGACGGACAAGGCCGTATGACGTACGCCGACGGCGCGTATTACAACGGCGGCTGGAAAAAAAGCAAAAAACATGGCACCGGTACGCTGGTCAGCACCGACGGCGAACAAAAAAGCGGCACATGGAACCAGGGGAAATGGGTAAGCAAACCTGCCGGAGCGCCGAATCGCAACGAAACATCCACAGCCGCCAATAACAACAGCAAACCCAAACCGCCGGCTGCCAAACCCAATAATGCCAAACCAGACCCATCCAAACCCGACGTGGCGGGACTGCGCAACTGCGGCAGGACCTACTGCAGCAGCGGTCAGGGCTACTACGACTACCCCGACGGCTCGCGCTGGGTGGGTGAATTCAAAGAGGGTTTTCCCAGCGGGCGCGGTGTTTGCTACTACGCCAACGGCGACCGCTACGAAGGAGAATGGGCCAACAACGCCCCCTACGGCGAAGGCGTCATGTATTTCGCCACCGGCCGGGTGTACGGTGCAGTATGGGTAAACGGATCACCGGTGAAAGAACTCGATTCCGATGAAACCGTGCCCAGCGAACCCGTTCGAGCCGAACAAAACCGTGGCGTGAAAATCTGGGCAGTGGTTGTGGGTGTAGGCAAATACACCGCCATGCCATCGCTCAAATTCACCGACGACGACGCTTTTCGTTTTTACTCTCACCTCAAAAGCCCGGAAGGCGGCGCTTTAAGCGACGATCAAATTGAAATTCTGGTAGATGAGGGCGCTACCCGTGAAAACATTCTCAAAACCATGCGTTCCATGTTCCTGAAAGCCGACGAGAACGACGTGGTGATGTTTTACTTCAGCGGCCATGGCCTGGAAGGTTGTTTCCTGCCCGTAGACTTCGATGGCTACAACAACAAACTCCGCCACGAAGAAATCCGTCAGATTTTGAAACAAAGCAAGGCCAAACACAAACTTTGCATTGCGGATGCCTGCCACAGCGGCACACTTGATTACAGCGGCGCACTGGCTTCCAAAGGTCCGGCGCCGGTATCGCTCAATCGCTTTTATCAGGCATTTGAAGAAGCCGAAGGCGGTATCGCCCTGCTCATGTCGTCGAAACCGGAAGAACTCTCGCTCGAAGACCATGGTTTGCGTCAGGGTGTATTTACCTACTACGTCCTGCGCGGCATGAAGGGCGCTGCCGATTCAAACGGCGACTACATCGTGAGTATCAAGGAATTGTACGGATATGTGTATGCCAAGGTACGCGATTATACCGCCGGGGTTCAAACGCCTGTTCTGACGGGCGATTACGACGACTTGATGCCGGTTTCCCTGCGCCGGCAGTAGTCTTCGAAAATTACTTTCGTTTGATTGTACGCCGTTTTCCAAAAAAAAACAGACGCTGTGAGACAGCGTCTGTTTTTTTTTGGAAATGACTCGTTTCAGCCACGTCACACCTGTTGCATTGCGTGTTTTTTTGTCATGGTCTCTCGGCGCAAAGAGTCTATTTCAATTCATATTATAATTCACCCCCAAACGCCACTGTCGCCCTTGCTGGGGATTGTAACGCAGGTCATCCGGCGTACCCGTCGCATCAATGCCGGCATGATGCCTGTCAAAGACATTGATCAGTTGGAAATAGACCAGGAAATGATTGCTCAAATAGAGCCGCGACATAAAATCCCAGGTAGTAAAATTATCCAGTCGGGGCGTATCTTTCAATCGATATAAATCTTTGAAAATCACCGCTTTGCTACTTGATACGCCCTGCCAGTTGGCTGCGAACACCAGTTCAAGTTTTTTTCCTGCTTTGAAGTAATTACGAAACTGCGTGATCCAGCGCGGTTGGTTGCGTACTTCGTCGCTGGCAGGAAGGTTGTATCCAAACCACTCTTTTCCCCGCGCATACTGGATAAAAAACTCCGAGCGATTGGTGAGCAGTATTTGTTTCTTATTAAAATTCAGTTCAATCGGCACCGTACTCGATCGTGCAATACCCTGAAACCCGCGCATGGACAAAGCCAGTCCGGGTGCATTTTTGTACCCATACGTCACGACGTAGATAATCCCCGGTTCTTCGATAAAATACCCCGGGCGATACAGTGCGTGCGCCTCCTGCCAGAACAGAATCCCCTCCACACTTGATCCGGTTTTGGTTGTATATCGAAGTGCCAGTTCGGCAGCATAATTTTTTTCTGTTTGCGGCTGGCGATTGCCAGGCGTCACCATCGCCTCGATTTGCGGAGTAATGGTATATGTCTGGAAATTGCCGTACAGATTGGCATGCCGGTACCCTGCAGCCACATTAGCACGTACCGTCCAGGTGCTGTCAATCCGATAGAGTATGCCCAAACGGGGCGCCAGCGCAATACTTTCCTGAACACGTGCACTGGCCGAGCCGCCGCCTACAATATGCAGTTTTTTGCTTCGCCAGGCTAATTGAGCAAAGCCGATGGCATTTAACAAACCTTCTCCGCGTTGTTCAATATTGACAGCCTGTTCAACTTTCGGGAAAATACTTCCATCCACTGTTGTCGTGAGCGGAACGACGTTATAGGTCGTCAGCGGTACCCCGATCCCAAAGTTCAGTTGCCCTCCGCCGTCGAATTGAAGGCGTTTTCGTTTGCCCAGCAGAAGGCTGCTGCGCGATTCAATCCGGATATCCAATCCGTTTGCTACAGCAAAACGCTCATCGGAGGCATACCAGTTGTAAATATTCCGCAACAGGGTTGTTTTTGCCGTATCAGGAAGATCCTGACCGCCACGCGCATAAAAATTGGCCGCGCTCAGACGATCGAAGACGTAAGTCGTGTTGCTGTTGTTGTCAACCGAATAGCGTTGAACAGAAATGTTGTTGTAGGTAGTGCGGCGCTTTCGTTCGCGTTTGAAACCCAGCGAAAAGGTTTCCATGCGTTCGGCAATCCGGTTCGAAGGATTGGCATAACCGACGGCCAGCGGGCTCAATCCGATAGCAGTATGATCGAAGCGCTGCATCCGGTGGTAAGTGAAATGAATGCCCCGCCAGGTCAGATTGATTCCAAACATACGGCTCTCGTGCGGCAACTGGGAAAGCCGGGGAAAACTGTCGCCCGGCATACCGGAGGCCGCCCGAAAATTCGAGGCACGTCGATACGCGGAAGAATCAAGTCCAAATGGCAAATACAGGTTGGTATTGTACAAATTCGGGTCGTAAAATACATCGGTGCGCTCGCGAATGGTACTGCTGCCGTACAGACTGAAACGAAAAATTTTTTTGTCTTTCCCGATTTTACCGCCAAACATCAGGTCGAGACTGTTGTAGCCAAATCGCCCGAATCCCAAATCAGCCTGGGTATAAACAGGCCGTTCGCTCTCCTTCAGAATAATATTGACTACGCCGGCACAGGCTTCGTCGCCGTAAATGGCCGAAGCCGGGCCATATAAAATTTCGATACGCTCCGCCTGCCGAATTGGCAACTGGGCGCCTACCGGCATGCCCAGGGTGATGGAGGGTTTGAGCGGCACGTCATTGATCAAGACCTTCATGTATTGGTTGCCGGAAAGCCCACGCGTCATCCAGGTTTCACCCTCCACCGTATTTCCGGGTTGTGAAACGCGAATGCCGGGCGCTGCCTTAAGTACGTCGGCAAGCGTAACAAAGCCGTTGCGCAAAATATCTTCTGCCGTAAAAACCACGGTCGTAAACGGCAAATCCTCCACCGGATCAAGCGAGCGAGTGGCGGAGATGGCCATCGTTTTCTTTTTGGTCAAATCACGGGGCAAAATATCCTTTTCCGACAGCCGCTCGGGAGCGAGCAACAGGGTAGAGTCGTTTTGAGCAAACAGAATGCCGGGCAAAAAGGCCAGCAAAAGCAAACATCTGGGCATCGGATGATACACATTGAAAACGGTGAAGGGCGCGAAAAGTAGGGTGTTTTTCGCAGCAGCAAGGTTCGTTGCCCTCATTTTTCCTGCAAGGTCGTTCCTGAATGGGGAAAATTACCTGTGATGTAGTAAAAATCAAAAAAGGGTCGTACATTTGCGGCACATTTCTGAATGTCATTCACGAGAGGGAACCGGTGGTTCCCTCTCTTTTTTGCCCATAACCCAGGTGGATTTTTGTTTAAAACTATTCAATGGAACTTACAGAACGCATTGCCCTGCTACTGGAAGAAAAATTTGCAACCGATGAAGCATTTTCCGATTGCTTTATCGTGGGACTTGACCTGAAACCCGGTCAACAATTGTACGTGTTTGCCGACAGCGACAGCGGGATGACTTTCGAAAAATGCCAGAAACTGAGTCGTTATCTTGAAAGCCATCTGGATGAAAACGGTTGGTTGGGAGAATCTTACCTGCTTGAAGTCAGCAGCCCCGGCATTGACCGGCCGTTGAAATTTCCGCGTCAATACGCCAAAAATATCGGCCGCACCCTGTGGGTACGAACGCTCGACAAAACCGAACACGAAGCCACCCTGAAAAGCACCGATGATATGCAGATCGTTCTGACGCAAACCGTCGTAGAAAAGGACGGTAAAAAGAAAATAAAAAAAGAAGTCGAAACCACCCTGCCCTACGATCAAATCGAAAAAGCAATCGTAAAACTAAAGTTTTAGGAATGAGATATGAAGGATAAGGGATGAGGTATGAAGGATGAGGGATGAAGGATGAGGGATGAAGTTTTAAATCGCTTCATCCTTCATCC